>CAJQOB010000345.1 GCA_905479845.1 uncultured Flavobacteriales bacterium | reverse complement strand
GGAAGTTTTCTGCATTTTAATCCGCAGAAAAATTCTAAACACATGAAATTAGAAAACACCAAGGCGCAAATGCGAAAAGGAATTCTGGAGTTCTGTATTCTTTCGATCCTGAATAAGCAGGAAGCGTATCCATCTGAGATCATTTCAGCACTAAAAGATGCAAAATTGATCGTTGTGGAAGGAACGTTATACCCTCTTCTCACACGATTGAAGAATAGTGAATTGTTGACTTATCGCTGGGAAGAGTCGCCATCAGGTCCACCAAGAAAGTATTACTCGCTCACGAAGATGGGCAGCGCATTTTTAGAAGAATTATCAACAACGTGGGACGAATTGAACACGGCTGTTACCAAAATCACCCAAAAACCACAATCATGAAGAAGACAGTATCAGTAAATATCAAAGGCAGTAACTTCTTGATTGAAGAAGATGCATATGAGCTGTTGCAAGATTATCTCGATCGACTGAGCGATGCATTGAAGAATGAATCTGGAAGCAAAGAGATTATAGAAGACGTAGAATTACGTATCGCGGAACTTTGTTCTGAGAAATTATCAGAGTTTAAAACGGTCGTGGAACTGGAAGATATCCAAGATATACTGGACACGCTCGGAGATCCATCAATGTACTTAGACGAAGATGCTGAGGAATCAACTCAGGAGAAATCATACGAAGGTTCGTCAAGTAAATCAGGTGATCGACGTTTATTCAGAGACACTGAGAATGCGGTAATTGGAGGTGTTTGTCAAGGGATTGCAAACTTCATGAATGTTGATGTAGTCGTAGTTCGAGCGATATTCGTTGTGATCTTACTCTTCGCAGGTTTTGGATTCCCACTCTACGTGATTTTATGGATCATTGTTCCTAAAACAAAGAGCACCATCGATAGACTTCGAATGAAAGGTCGTCCGATTACGGTTGAAAGTGTGCGGGAAGAAGTAGAAAGTGCTGCCGAAAAAATCAAGGATCAATCGAATAGTTTTGCTTCGAATCTTCGAGAGAACGAAAACGCGAAGCGCAGACTTACGTCGGCAGGGAGAGTAATAGCCATTGTTGCAGGGATCATTTTAATCATGTGGGGACTCTCATGGTTGGTGATGTTCCTAATATTCATCATTGGTGGATTGCAATTCATTCCGATTTTGAGTGAAGATGGAATGGTGTCTGTCACTGAACTTGGACAACTCGTCCTCGCCTCCCCCGATGATGTCGCTCTCGCATGGTTCGGAGTTCTATTGGGCGGTTTCAGTATCATTCTGTTCCTGTTATTACTTGGAACGAGCTTGATTTTCAAACTAAAAAATCGCTGGACTAAACTCACTTTGGGCATATTGTTTATAGGTACCTTGGTAGGAGGAATCACGTGTGCGTATCTCGGATTCAAAGCAGGTGTTGATGTTACACTTAAGGGTGAAGTGGAAAAAGAAGTTACAACCTTATATACAGATGAATTAACGCTTCTACCTGAACTAAATGCCACCGCAACCAAGAATGGTTTCAATGTAAAAAGCAATGGGCGCAACGGTTTCATGAAAATTAGTGAGAAGGAAATCCAGATGTACGGAATTGAAATCTTGTACCGTGAATCAAGCGATTCCTTGTTTCACATCAGTCAAAACTTCTCTGCTAGAGCAAAATCGAACTCCAAAGGAGTGAAACGAGCTGAGAGAATTGAACATGACCTTCGAATGGTGGGTGACTCGCTCTACTTGGATACCGATTACCACTTCCCCCGTGAAGACAAAATCCGAGATCAGCGCGTATTGATCATCATCGATATTCCAGAAGGAGGAAAAGTTCTTGCGAATGGTCGAGAAATCACATTCAGCGACACAGAAGACGAGGATTGTGAGGATTGCGATGAGAAAGAAGAGAAAAGAAAAACCCGACGCCAACGAATGTATGGAAGGTACTATGGTGATGGGGACTATGAGAATCACTACCGTCACTGGTAAAATTTAGCACATGGTCATAAGAAGGCGCACTCTTCGGTTCTAGCACTTGGAACCATGAGTGCGCTTTTCTTTTTCGTAACTTTATTGAAAGCACAATTCATGAAAAAGCGCCTTCTGAAATACCTTAAACGTGGGATCATCATTCTCGGGTCAATCTATGTCGTAGCTTGTGTATTAGTATACTATTTCCAGGAAAAGTTGCTCTTTCATCCAGAAGCAATACCCAAAACGGAGAGTTATTCTTACGATGAGGACTTCACAGAGAAATTCTATGAGGTCACCGCTGGAGTTGAATTGAACACGCTTCTATTCAAAGCTGATTCGATCAATGAGAAAAGAAAGTTGATCTTCTACATTCATGGAAACGCAGAGAACTTGTCGACTGCAGGTGGCGTTGCACCAATCTACACGAAGCAAGGATACGATTGTTTCGTTTACGATTATCGCGGATATGGAAAAAGTAACGGTGAAATCGACTCGGAAGAGGGCTTGTTCGCTGATGCTCAAATTCTTTACAGCAAAATGACCTTGGAGTACGCTGAAGAAGACATTACAATTGTCGGATACTCCATTGGATCTGGCGTTGCGGCCTGGCTAGCTTCTAAAAATGCTCCGAATAAACTCATTCTCCAAGCGCCGTACTTCAGTATGAAAGACATGATGAGCACAAAATATCCGATTCTTCCAGCATTCTTGCTGCGCTATCCTCTTGAAACAAATGAACGTCTGAAAGAAACGAAATGTCCGATCTACATTTTTCATGGTGACAAAGATCAGGCTATTCCCTATTCATCTTCAGAGAAATTAAAGAAGGCAGTAAACACTATTGATCTCACACGTCTAGTAGGAATGGGACATACAGGATTCTCTGGAAATCAAAAGTATCGAACAAAACTGTCTGAGATTCTTTCCAACTAGGACATGTTCCTAAATCAATTCAATAAATTGACTTTTTCTGATTGTTTTTTCTGACCTTCGCTTTGTGAATTATGCAATTGTAGATATTGAAACGACGGGCGGAAGTCCGAGGAGCTCGAAAATTACAGAGATCGCCATCTACAAGCATGATGGGAAAGAAATCATTGACGAATATGTTACTCTGATTGATCCTGAAATGCCAATCCCACCGTTTATTGTGAACCTTACGGGAATCAGCGATGCAATGGTGAAAGATTCACCCAAGTTTTATGAAATCGCCAAGGATATCGTTGAGTTCACTAAGGATTGTACTTTTGTTGCACACAACGTTGGTTTCGACTACGGGATTATTCGACACGAGTTCAGATCGCTAGGATTTGATTACCGTCGTCCTCACCTCTGCACAGTTCGAGCTTCCAGATATGTTCTTCCCGGACACGACTCGTATAGCTTGGGGAAATTGACACGAAGTTTAGGAATCGAACTGATAGGTAGACACCGAGCAGGTGGCGATGCCTTAGCAACGGCGAAGTTGTTTACCATTTTGATGGAGACCGACGAAGCAGGGTTGGCGACTTTCGTTCAAGAGGAATTAAACCCGAAGCGCTTGCACCCGAACTTGGATTTGGACGTACTCGAAGATATCCCGAACAAACCAGGAGTCTATCGGTTCTATAATGAAACAAATCAGCTGATTTATATCGGCAAGAGCATCCATATCAAAAAGCGCATTGAACAACACTTGCGTAACAACAAGACCAAAAAGGGAATTGAAATGCAGCGTGAAATATCGCGTATCGAATTTGAATTAACAGGTTCTGAGTTGATCGCTCTCTTGTTAGAGAGTCAGTTGATCAAACAGCACCAACCCATCTATAATCGTGCTCTGCGTAAGAACAAGTTTCCTTATGGATTGTATCATTATACGGATACTCGTGGTTACATTCAATTGCACATCGCGGCAACGGGAAAAATGCAGGAATCTCCATTATTGAGTTTCACTTCTAAAAAAGACGGAACGAATCAATTGGAGTACATGATAGAGGAATTCGAGTTGTGTCAAAAACTGTGTAATACCTACAAAACACAAAGTTCGTGTTTCCGCTTTGAAATCAAAGAATGTCGCGGCGCTTGCGTTCAAGAAGAATCCCCTGAAGACTACAATGCTCGATGTGGTGACTTGATTGATGATTTGATGATGAACAAGGAAACCTTTTACGTTGTAGACAAAGGTCGATCAAAAGGGGAGAAAAGCCTTGTTTACGTTGAAGGAGGTTCGCTAAGAGGTTATGGATATGCACCGTATCACTTCCACCGATTGAAACCACGCAAATGGAGTCGATTCATTGATTTGACATCTGACGACAGGGATGCACGAACAATCTTGAAACTATTCTTGAGAAAGAATAAGAAGCACGAAGTTGTGCACGTATAAAACAGGATGTTATAAAAGGAAAAGAATCTCTCTTGTTACTAACTTCAAAAAGACCTCTAAGAATAGGATGTTCATTCAAGTTGAAAAAAACACATTTAATCCCGATTAACATCGAAGGTAAACTGAATAAGTCAAGAAAGAACTCAAGGATTCATAATTGTTCCGAATACCAATTTACCTATCATCACCACTACTATTACTCCAACTACTACAATCATACTTCACTAATATTAGGCTACTTACAGGTATATTATAATAACGCACCGAAACGCGTTTTCGTTGGCTCAAAAACAAAAAAATCCCGCTCCATTGAGTATGAAGCGGGATCCAGTTATTTATCGGGAAATTTATTTCTCTTCGATTTTCACCTTTTTAGATAAATCTACCAATACTGGTGTCGCGATGAACAATGATGAATATGTTCCGACGATTACACCAATCATCAAGGCAAAGATGAATCCTTTAATTGCTGCTCCACCAAAGATGAAGATGATCAACAATACAATAAAGGTTGTCATCGATGTATTAATCGTACGAGACAGTGTAGAGTTCAACGATTTGTTGATGTTTTCTTGCTCGTTTGTTCCTTTGTAAATCGAAAGGTTTTCACGAATACGGTCAAACACGACTACGGTATCATTTATCGAGTATCCAATTACCGTTAGAATCGCGGCAATGAAGGCCTGATCGATGTCCATGTTGAAAGGAAGAATTCCGTGCAACAATGCAAATACTGAAAGTACTATGACAACATCATGTGTCATGGCAAGGATAGCTCCTGTAGAGTACTGCCATCTTCCGAATCGAAGCAAGATGTATGCGAAGATTACAATCAACGATAAGATAATCGCCCACATCGATGATGTCAATAACTCGTCTGAAACAGACGGAGAAACTGAACGCGACTCAGCAATTGTTCCTACACCTACTTTCTCCTCTACTTTCTTCAAACCTGCAAGCAATTTATCTTGAACCTGCTCATTTGCATTTGCGTCCTCACGCTTGTAGTTTGTTGAAATCTCTAAGTAGTATGAGTTCGACTTTGTTTTCGCATCAACAGAAGAATTCTTTCCGTCTTTATCCGTTTTGAACTCAGCCAATACAGCGCTCTTAACGGCGTCGATGTGTCCGTCTGTTGACTTCTCGAATTCTACTCCGAAAGTACGACCTCCAGAGAACTCAACACTTGGGTTCAATCCACGACCAACGATCGCAATGATACCTCCAACGATCACAACTCCAGAAATCATGTAGAACATCTTACGTTTTCCAAGGAAATCAATGTTGAATTTCTTGAATGCTCCTTTTGTCAATTTCGTTTCGAACGTAATCGATCCTTTCTTATTCAACCACATGTTAATGATCAAACGAGAGATCACTAAGGCAGCAAATACAGAAGTAAAGATACCGATGATCAATGTTGTTGCGAATGATTCGATTGGACCTGATCCAAACACCTTCAATACAATCGCAGTTAACAATGTCGTTACGTTGGCATCAATAATCGAAGAAAGTGCTTTCTGGAATCCAGTGTCAACAGCCGATTTCAAATCTTTACCAGCAGCTTGCTCCTCACGAATTCTTTCAAAGATCAGTACGTTGGCATCTACCGCCATACCGATTGTCAATACGATACCTGCCATACCAGCTAAGGTCAATACCGCTCCAAATGATGCAAGAGCACCAAAAATGAACAAGATATTCGCGAATAAAGCGATATCAGCAACGATACCAGCTTTTCCGTAGTAGAAGATCATGTAAACGAATACAATCAATAGTGCGATTACGAAAGACATCAAACCAGCTTGTGCATTCTCAGCTCCAATTGTTGGTCCTACTTTCATTTGCTCTTTAATCACACAAGGTGCAGGAAGTGCTCCACCATTCAACAAACCAGCAAGGTTGTCTGCTTCTTCAACTGAGAAGCTACCGCTAATTTGAGTATTTCCGTCAGTAATTGGGTTGATTACGTTTGGTGCACTAAATACTACACCATCCATTGTAATTGCCACAATACGCTCAACGTTTTCTTCCGTCATTTGAGCCCATTTGTCAGCACCTTCTTCTGTCATGCGAAGACCAACAGCAATTTTACCATCTTGTGAATCGTAATCACGTGATGCAGATTTGATATCATCTCCACCTACACGTGCTTTTCCATCTTCAGGAATACGACATGGGTACAAGAAGTATCCAGGTACGTCACCTTTTCCAAGGTCCATTGTTTCTAAATCAGCACCCCACATGAATCTACATTCTGTTGGGAAAACATCAATGATGTCTTGACGCTTCAATAAGTTCTTAACTTTTTCAACATTCTCAGAAGCAACGAATGCTTGAGACTTTCCAAGAATGGCAACCATTGTTCCCAATCCTTCTTTCGCGTCTTCGTTCAATGTTTGATCTAGCGATCCTAACTCTTCGTCAGTAGCTGTTGTATCAACATTTGTAGAATCCTGGTTCGTTGAGTCTGCAACTGCTACCTCCTCTTTTTCCTCAAGTGGAGTTTGAGACAAGATTGCTGCAGTGTTCCATTGGTTCCCCAACTGACTTTGGTATTCAAATGTTTCGAAGAACTGAAGGTTCGCTGTTGATTTCAATTTCTCAGCAACAGATACCTCATCCTGAACACCAGGAAGCTCAATGTACAAACGGTTGTTGTTCGGGTCTTTCTGAATGTTTGGTTGAGCAACACCGAATTGGTTGATACGACGGTTCATGATTTCTTCAACACCAACCATGGCACCTTTTTCTTTTCCTTTCAAGAACTCAACAACTTCTTCATCAGTTGAGCGTGTTCCTAATTCGTCTATTTCAGAAATCGAGAACAATCGAACGAGCTTCCCTTTATTCTTGTTCTCAGCAGCAAAGTAATCAATGAAGTTACCTCCTTCAGAGTTGTATTTCTCTACAGCTGGTTCATATACCTTTTGGAAAGTAACAGATGAAGTATCACGGGCATAGCTCGCTACTAGATCTGGCACAGAAATCTCCATCGTTACACTCATCCCTCCTACGAGGTCAAGTCCGAATGCAAGACTTCTTTTCTTTACTTCTTTAAACGTTGAACCAAAAAGTGGATATACCGACTTCTCAGCTTTCAATTTCAAAATCTCATTGATGTAGGCAGATTTTGCTAATTCTTTTGCTTCTGGCTTCGTCACATCGATGTATGTGTTGTTCGGCAGAGCAAGTGAATCAATTCCTTCTAGGTTTGCAAACTTCTCGTCGACCATTGCCTGTGCCTCTTTCTCTGCTTTTTTCTCTTCGGTATTCGTTACCCAAGTAAAAGAAAGTTGGTAGATACAAACGGCTGTCAACAAAATTGTTAAAAACCAAAAAAATCCTTTATTACGCATTTTTCGTAATTTAATTTATTAATAATTTAAGCCCGCAAATATAGGCTTTACCTTTTTTAAAGTCAACAGACGATGCGTGATTTAAATATCCGCCCTGATGACAAGATTTTCCCCGTAAAAATACACGTGTAAGTTGTGCGAAACTCGAAATTAGAGGAGCTCAATCGAATCGATTAACAGCTCTTTGGGTACGTTCCGCAATTTAAGATGTAAGCAATTGTGCGAATGCTTTGCTCACTTTGAACTGGAGTAGTGTTCATTTTACCATCAACCGAACGATACGTGGTAACTGGTAAAAGTGAAATTCCAATATTTAGAATAGCTGAAGCTGATTGAAATTCATCACTTGTTGTTAGTGAGAAATACTCTACTCCATCTACAAAAATTTCATTTGGGTCGAAAGAGGAATCAGAACCAGACTCTTCTTTATTCAAATCAACATACAGGTCACGCCATTGCAATTGAATATTCACAAGCGAGAATGCTCCGAAGAAATCCAAGTGGGTGATGATCTCACCTGACTCTTGATCTTTGGATTCTTTGTCTGATTGATTTTCGTCTGTTGAATTCTCGAGTAATTCACTTTCAGCGACACTAGCACGCGCGTTCGAATTCATCCCTACCAAAAGGAAGAATAAAAAGGACATGAATATGACTCTAGATTTCAACATATAATTAATGCTCACCAAATTTAGTGTTTTTTTTGGACTTGCTTCAGCTAGAGCATTTTCGAAAACTCCACCAACTTCTCAGCGAAATTCTCCCATGAGTTATCCTTCTTCTCTGAAGCGATCTTTTCACTCATTTCGTCCTTCAAAGATTCAGAAAAATAGCGCGTAATTGCTTCTGAAATTGCCGTGGGGTCAGGTTTGGGAACTATCAAACCATTGGATTCATGATGAATACTTTCCTTCAATCCTCCCACATCTGTAGCAATAATTGGTAAATCAAAATGATGCGCAATGGCTGTAATTCCACTTTGTGTAGCACTTTTGTAGGGCAACATGCAAACATCGCTCGCTGAGAAATAATCAGAAACCTGATCGTCTGAAATGTAATCTGTGAAGAGATGAACGCGATCGCTTAGTTTTTCTTTGTCAATAATTTCCTGATAAGCATCAAAAGAACCATAAATTTCTCCTGCGACAATTACCTCGATAGAGTCATCCAATTTTGGGAGCGCCTGAAGCAATAAATCCAACCCTTTGTAGCCACGAATAAACCCAAAAAACAAGAGATACTTCTTTTCTGGATTGAGCTTTAACTTTGCTATTGCCGCATTTCGATCTTGTTTCTCTCCAAATTGATTGTACACCGGATGATCAATTCTCAAGTATTTTGCATCTGGTTTGAGTGAAAGTAAATCATTCATTACGGCGTCACTCATCACAACAAACCCTTCGCTTTGCTTCAGAAAGTAGTTGTTCGCTCCTTTGTCGAAAAAGCGCTTCTCGTGCGGAATGACATTGTGTAAAATAGTAATGCGTTTCGTTCCTTTCTTCAAGCCTTTGTGCATCTTTCCCATTGATGGACCGAAGAAGGTCATCCAATATTGACCGATAAAAAGATCAGGTTGAAACTCATTGATTCTCTTTGCTGATTGACCAAAAGTGATTGGGTTCACTGTATCCAAAACACGAAGTGCTGGAACTTTATCTGCGACGTCATCTTCCGATACAAACTGCGTTTTTCCAGGAAAGAGAAAATTCGGGTATTGTCGTTTGAAAGTAAAGGCTTTTAATTCATTATCATCTTCCAAAGCACGATAAAGCATCGCTGAAAATTGAGCGATACCACCTCGATAAGGATAAAATGCCGAAAAAAGAGCGATTTTCATACTTGCGAAATTACGAGAATTTCGAAATTAAGCGTTGAGATTATTGAATTCCTGTGGAAACAAAGCGGTAGTACTTTTCTGTTCCTTCATTCAGGTAGATTTGGGATTGACCATTAATTTGGTAATGAAGGTCTCGATCGTACTTGTAGATCAAGCCAACTCCTTTCGCATACATATCGTAACGATGCACTGAATCAATCAGGGAATTGAACTGATCTTGCTCCACGACTAATGTTGGATCAAATGCCGCATTATCAATTAAAGTGTCGCTATGAATATCTCGGTAGAAACAAATACGCTCTTCATCTTGATTGTAGGCATTCGCATCCCAAATTTTGTTTTGAGTCGGAGCGAATACTAGTTTAACAACCCGTTGATTCTCTTCCACTAGTTCAGCTCGAATCCCATCAATGATTCCAGACCAGACATCTTGAAGTACCCACGGATCGTTTTCAGTTGGTCGAACGTATCTATGAAACTCACGGGCAACACGGTTTTGGTTATCGACAAAAGTATCTGCCCAAACCGTTTTTAACTGATAAATTGAAGTATCGTGAAGATTTAAAGCGTCGTCGTGGATTATTTCTGTCACATCGTAAACAACGTAGCGTCCCTCTTCCATCCCAAAATATTCATGATGAAATTCGGGTGCAGGATTTTTATCGCAACTCACGAGAGCAGCGAAAAGAAAAATTAATGAGAAATAATAATACTGAGTCTTCATCACTTTAAAGACGTAATATACGAATTCTTAGTTGGTTTATTCGTTCGGGTTTATGCCCAAACGTTTCATTTCGGACATTTTCTTTTTTAACTCCTTGCCTTCAAGCAAACGACCATAGTAAAAGTACTTTCTGCCTTCTTCTTTGCCTTTCTTGTCATATCCCAAGCACCAACCGTGACGAACACCATTTTTATACCGTTCTAAGGTCATCTTACCACCGTCTACATGATAACTTTCCCAAACACCTGTTTTTTTATCGTTCTCATATGAACCAGTAATCTTCACTTTACCACTTTCGAAGTATTCTTTGAATTCTCCATGTAATAGACCGTTGTTGTAATTGTAAACTGTCATTGGACGTTGTGATTTATCACCTTGTTCAGAAGGTAAATAATACACCACTTTCATTCCATGAAGTGAATCATTTTTAAACGATTCTCTACTGCTTAAGCGACCAATCTTATCCCAAGTAACCCAAATGCTATCTTTCTTCAAGTTGGTATAGATTCCATAACTCATCACACCACCGGTCTCATGATAAAAGTACCCAGCAGATCTTGAAGTTTCGCTGTGTTCGATTATTGCTTTGGATTTTCCCGACTTGTAGAAATAAACGAAAGTACCTACTGGTTTATCATCCTTAAATTCTCCTCGATACATGTACACGCGTGTCCCAGGATATACTTTTTCCCATTTCCCTTGCTTACGGCCTCTCGAGTCGGTTTGATTCACTTGCGCAAAGAGCGAAAGCGACAACAAACAAATTACCAAAGTGAGATATCTCTTCATGTTAAATCATTTTCGAAAATTCTGCCAAGCTCTCACATGTGAGATCAGCTTCGACAGAAATTGGTTCGACCGTTTTAATTCTAACTGTTTTCATACCAAGATTCTTGCCAAACAAAATATCAGAGTCGGTGTCTCCTACCATAATACTTCGTTCAAATTCGATCTCTGGGAACTCTAATTTTGCCATTTCAGCCATAACTGGACCTGGCTTTCTCAAGTCTTCCTCTGCCCCAACCAAGTTAGGTGCAAAAAAACACTTATCGACTCTTCCCATTGATCGATGAATCTGGTCGCACATATAAGAGTGAACTTCTAAAACGTTACGCTCTGTCATCAGTCCTTTCCCAACGCCTTGTTGATTCGTTACAACGACAATTCGATTAAAAAATCGTGCAAATCTAGCAAGTCCATGAAGGACTCCAGGAAGGAATTCAAATTCATTCGGGTTGGTCACATAACCACCCATTATACGTTCATTGATTACGCCATCTCGATCTAAGAAAAGCGTCCACGTTGGATCGATATTCCAATTATCAATCGACATTTATCGTTTCTTCAACCAAGTAGTTATTTCGCGATTCCGAAGATCGTCCAACCATTTCAGCAATAAATCCTCCAAGGAAGAATTGCGATCCAATGATCATTGCTCCTAAAGCGATAAAGAATTCTGTTCGATCAGCAAGCAGTTTACCTGTAGTATCAATGAATAATTTGTCGATGATCATATACAAGGTCAATCCGAATCCAAGAAGGAACATCATCGTTCCAACTGCTCCGAAGAAGTGCATTGGTTTTTTACCAAAACGCCCCATGAAAGCAACAGTCATTAAATCCAAAGGACCATTTAAGAATCGATTCAATCCAAATTTGGTTACACCGTACTTTCTTGCTTGGTGTTGAACGACTTTCTCTCCGATTTTATTGAATCCAGCGTATTTTGCCAATGGCGGAATGTATCGGTGCATATCTCCATATACTTCAATACTTTTTACAACGACGTTCTTGTATGCTTTCAGTCCACAGTTAAAGTCGTGTAATTTAATTCCTGTAATACGACGTGCTGCCCAGTTGTATAATTTCGTCGGGATTGTCTTTGAGATTGGATCGTAGCGCTTCTTCTTCCATCCTGAAACCACATCAAAATCATCTTCCATGATCATTCGATACAATTCTGGAATTTCATCTGGAGAATCCTGCAAATCGGCATCCATTGTAACCACAACGCTACCTTTAACTGCTTCAAATCCTTTTTGCAATGCTGCTGATTTCCCGTAATTTCTTTGAAACTTAATTCCAACAACCTGCGAATGTTCAGCGCTAAGGTCTTCAACAACTTTCCAAGAACCATCTTTACTTCCGTCATCCACAAAAACAACTTCAAATGAGAATTTGTTCTCATCCATTACACGCTTAATCCAAGCGAACAACTCAGGAAGAGATTCTACCTCATTGTAGAGAGGGACAACAACGGAAATATCAAGTTTAGACTCCAAATCGGTTCTTTAAAAATTCAGACAAATATACGGAACTTGTTTAAAGTCAAACTAAAAACTGCGCGACATCCCTTGTTCTTTCTGGGCTTCAGCTTTAAATAAATTTAATGAACCCTTTATTTCAATGTCTTGATGCTTTCGCATCGGCTTATTTTGTTTTAAAAATCTTAACAATCTGATTTGAAACATGAATGAAATAAAGTCCTGACTCAACTGATTCAAGAACAATTTCCGTTGCGTTTGGATCTACCCACCCTGCTAAGATCACTTGTCCATTTGTATTCAAAATCTTGTACTCCTGCTCGGATTCAATATTCGTCAGCTCAATCGTTCCATTCGTTGGATTCGGGAATGCTTTGATTTCAGTTTTAGACAATTCATCCAACCCAACAACGTGTTCATTAATAAAGAACATATCTACTCCTGCTTCAGTAATGTTAATGTCTGGATCAAAATCTGAAGTTTGGAAGAAGAACTGCATTGTTGAAGTTACGGTGATAAAATCTTGCAAGCGAAGATTGACATATTGCCATGTCCCAAAGTTTGGAACGTCTTCACCAACAATGTCAATTTGGGCTACAACTGTTCCATTACTTACCGTAACTCTCAAAGAATCATCTGGAGTGCTTGGTCCAAATTGCGTATAGAACCAGCGAGCATAATTGACTTGTGGATCAGCGTATCCTGTTAAATCCATTACGGGTGAAATCAAGGTTACCTCTCCATTATCAACATCATCACCATCTGGGTCAACTCCAAAGGCATTTCCAGTTACAAAGGCCTCGTTTCCACAATCAACACCTACATCAAAACCTGGTACAGAAACCGCTGTTGAACCGTTAGGAATTCCTCTTTCCCAATGACCTGTTGATGCAAAATTGCTTGTTGACCATCCAAAGTCAAAGGTGAAATCATCATAGATTCCAGGCTCAAGGAATACAGTTATTTCTCCTGTATTTTGATCAATTACTTGACTGAAACAATCCGTTACATATCCCCATTTACCTACAGTAATAGCGTAAATTTCTTGATAATACAATGTGAAATCTCTATCTCCAAGTCCATTTGATTGATCCTCTTCAGTTAATAATGCACACTCTAATCTGATATCAGCTCCAATGATAGGATTATTCGTTCCTGACTCTCGCACCTTCACAGTGAAACTATACGGTGGAATTGGAACCAATGCAACATCTTGATTGGTAATTGCTCCAGTTACTAAATCCACGGCAATTGTTTGAGGGAAATACCCCACTTTCGAATATGTTACATCGTACATCCCCGATCCCAAGATCCCTGTTGCGTAAAACCCAGAAACATCGGTATCAGCAGGTTGATCATCTCCTTGGATAAGTACATCTACCAAATCAATTGGATTTGTTGTCACAGCGTCCGTTACGATACCTTCAAGATATGCAGCCTGCACGTATGTTGGAGATAGTAAGAAAAGTCCTTCTGATCGATCAGTAGCCAAAAGAAGACCTGAAGGTAAGTAAGGGTACGCGCCCCAACATCCTTCGTAATCAACCACCTGTCCTGGGTACGTATCGTACTCACCCACTTCAATCATATTGTATGGGTGAGTAACATCGTGAATAATGACTCCATCAGAATAATGACTTGTTATTACGTAATCCCCCATGACGTGAGCATTGTGAGGAATCGTTCCAACTCCCGGAGAGCTTTGAATTCGATCTAACTCCACAATATTCGTTGGATCAGACACATCATACGCCGTAACGTACGAGTATGGAAGTTCATCGGTTGTATATGCGTATTGCCCATCTGCCGATGTCCAAATATTGTGCGCGAAAGTGTTTGGTGTATCCTTTGTTCCTAAAAGAACAGGGTTTGCTCGGTCGGTAATATCAACAATACTAATAAATCCGTCACTGATATGCGCCAAATACATCGTATCACCAAGTACATATCCATCGTGAACGTACCAATCATCGAATACTCCAACTTCAATTGGATTCATTGGATCAGTGGCAATGTCCAGAATAATCACTCCCCCATTCCCTCTATTTGCGCCGAAAATATAAGCGTATCCAGCCGAATCAACGTATAAGTTATGTGCTGAAGACCAGTCATCAGTAACAGGACCGAAATAGTAATTCGTTGTTAAAGCTGTTGAGGATGGAAGTGGAGAAAGATCAATAATAAGAAGACCATTTTGCGCTTCTGTTGTTACGTATGCATAATCTCCAAACGTTTTCAAATCACGCCAAACGCTATTCATTCCAGGTTCCCAAAACACT
>CAJQOB010000344.1 GCA_905479845.1 uncultured Flavobacteriales bacterium | reverse complement strand
ATAAATCCCAATCGTTTTCTTCAATTTCTGAGAACGGAACGAGGAAGGATTTATCGGTACGCTTTCTGTCGCCTTCATCTCCCATCTTATGGAAACGCTCAATGATATCTGGAATGTCGTTGTCTTTTACTTCGGAGCGTTTGTCGTCTAAGCTATACCCATCTGCTTCCATGTCATAGAACCATACTTTGTCTGTACCGCCACCGTTTGTTTTGGTGAAGAACAAGACTGCAGTACTTACCCCAGCGTAGGGTTTAAAGACACCACTCGGCATGGAGATCACCGCTTCCAGTTTTTGCTTCTCAATAATTTCTTGTCGGATCTGTTTGTGTGCTTTCGAACTACCAAACAACACACCGTCGGGTATGATCACCGCACAGCGTCCACCTGTTTTTAACATGCGCAACATCAAGCCCAAAAAGAGCAACTCTGTTTTCTTGGTTTTCACCATCTTCAGAATAGAACCTTCTACGGCATCGTAATCCAAACTTCCTTTAAACGGAGGGTTCGCGAGAATCAGGCTGTATTTTTCACGGATCTCGTTTTCCTCGCTCAAGGCATCCACTTTCGTCAATTGCGGGTTCTCCATTCCGTGCAACTGCATGTTCATGGCCGCAATTTTCACCATGCTCGGATCGTTTTCCAATCCGTTGAACATCTTATCGTTGTAATGCGTTCTGAAATTAGGTTCTAGGAACCAATCTTTGTGATTGTCGTGAATGTATTCCCCTGCTGCCACCATGAAACCAGCTGTTCCACACGAAGGATCACACATGACATCGTCTTTCTTCGGCTGTGTCATTTCCACCATCATTTTGATGATGTGGCGCGGTGTACGGAATTGTCCGTTTGTCCCAGCAGATGCCAGTTTCGAGAGCATGTATTCGTAGAGATCACCTTTGGTATCGCGGTCGTCCATCTGAATCTTGTCGATCATCTGCACAACTTGATCCAATAAACGTGGAGTGGAAATCAAGAAGGTTGCCCCTGCCATGTACTCCGTAAACACACCACCTTTCTTCCCCAAACTCTTGAGGTGATCGAAAACAGTCATGTCACGCTCGGCAGTGGTTGTGGTAAACAACTTAAACATGGATTCTGGTTCCATGTTCTTGAAATGATTCCAACGGAGTTCTTTTTGAGCGTCAGTAAAAACAGGATTTTCAACCGAACCACCGATCATGTTGGCCTTCTTTTCTTCGAGCAATTGCTTCTCGTCAATTCTTCGGATGAAGAGTAAGTACGTGAATTGCTCAATTACTGACATGGGATTGGATACGCCTCCTGTCCAAAAGGCTTCCCATATTTTATCTACTTGTGATTTTAAATCTCCTGTTATCATTTTTTATTATTCGTTCTTGGAAATTCATTCCTTAGTACTTCCGCTCCTAAGTTAAGTATTCTCTTCGCCAAATCGTGAAATTCAATCCTCCCAACCACACAACTTCAACTTCCTCTCCAGTGCCTTTTCCTTCGTTACCTCCAAAATCTTGTGCTTGCACTGCTTAATCCCACGACATTTTTTCGTGTAATGATAGGCCACGGCATTTTCAGAATCACAGATAAAGACTTTGGTTTCCTCGCTCGACGAGAGCAATACAATGACAGCAGAAGTGAGTAGTATTTTGAGCATGGCTGTAGGTTTGAAGACTAATCTAATCTTTATAAAAAGAAAAATCAAGCAATCGTAAAGGGTGTTTTCGCAACGCACAATTTTCGCTCAGGAAGTTGTCAGTTTTGATGGAAGGGTTTTGCCTATCACCGTCATTCTTGTTGTGAATCCACGTAGATTCCCCTAGACACGCAAACAGGTATAAATACGCTAAAAGTAATGCACTCGTTCTCTCAACTTTGTAGTCTAACACATAAAAACTAAGCACTATGGCTATGAGAAAAGCAAAATCATTTACATTGACAAATCAAGGAGGATTCGTTTGTGACATTCACTGTATTTATTACGATGATCAAGGACGTAAAAAAGGAGATGTTCCGAATCATGAGAACTTCCCATTGGGGCAAACGCGCACAATGAACTTAAAGGAGAAAATTTCTGCCTTGGAGCCTGGAAACATGGTTCAAATGAAAGTTTGGGTGGAAGCTGGATCAGACAACACGTTTGGTCAAATGTTCGAATACGATCCGAATGGTGATGATCTCAAGTTCGTGATTTCTGGAACAACTCTAGACAATCACTTGGGATTGGAAAACTAATCCAGTACAATGTACAGAAAGAATGGCTAGTTCACATAATTAGCTGAAAGATGAATTAAACATATCATCATGAAATGCTCTGAGGTAACTCAGGGCATTTTTTGTTGGACAGCACCATTTACACCAGCTTCAGAAGGAACTCCTGTAACGATTCAATCTTGGTTCGTTTTACACGTATATTGGAAAAACACTTGGGTGCAAATCGTTAAATAAAATTAACGAACACCGTGCGAGTTACTACCTAAACTTTCGTATCTTTACTTGGATGAGTAGTTTAAATACTAATAATGATTTTTGGGGTGCACTCGTTGGAGCCATACTGACTGTGGCCATCGTAAAGGTTGTTGCCGATATTTTCTCTGATTCCAAAACGGACATTATTTCAGATAAAGGTTTGAAAGCAATCAATGACCCTGAGAAAAAAAGGAAGATCGACGAAGCTTTTGAAGCATCAGCTCAAAAACAGCGAGAAACAGGTATTTGGGAAAATCCTGTTGTAGACCTGAATTAATCATTACATACTAACTAACCGTATTAACCACTATGAGCCTTACCACGGGGTTTCTTGTCTTGTTTTTTACTATCGTAATTCCGGGATTCTTGTTCCTGAGAAGCTATTATTTTGGGGAATTCAGTAAGCAGTTTAATCCAAAAGACAACATTACCAAGCAGCTCTTGTTCGGTATCATTCCAGGATCCATCATTCAAATTATCAGCTTCCTTATCGGAAAGAAATTGGGGTGGATTTCCGTTGATAGTATGAACGTCCTTTCATTCTTTGAGACGGTGAATAATCAGAAGGTTTCAGAAAGCAAAGAAGCGCAGTCTCTTGTTGAAAACCCTGTACATTTTGGTTATTACTTATTGATTGTCTATGGATTGTCTTTTATCTGCGGGATTCTTTTATCAAGATTGATTCGAGCGTCGAACTTGGACAAACGGATCAAAATGTTGCGATTCAAGAATCAATGGTATTACATTTTTAGTGGTGAAATTTTTGACTTCAAGAAGTTTAAAAGTGCTGCTAATACTTTAGGGAAAGAAAGTGAAAAGGGCAAAAAAAAGATCGTTGAATTATCGAAAGTCGACGTGTTGATTAGCAATGGTGGGGATAATGAATTCTATTCTGGCTATGTTGTGGATTATGACTTACTGCCGAGCGATCCATCAAAATTGGATAATCTCTACTTGATGGATGCGAGCAGATACACCTTGAAAGAAGTGAAGAATCACAATTCGCCGTTTACCCACCCAAAAGTCAGTGAGAAGAAAGCGATACCGGGTGAGATTTTCGTCCTAAACATGTGCAATCTAGTAAACATCAATGTCTCCTATTTATTGAGTGAGAAGGGATTTATAGAACAGAAGGTGTGGGCAAAATTTCTATTTCGAACAATGAATATTACCATCCTTGCACTCATCGTACTGAGCATGTTTCCTGTTTTCTACCAGTTTAAATCGATTGACAATGAATATTACCTTGCCTTTCATCAAAACGCTTGGTGGTTGGATAAAATTCTATTGTTGGGCGTTGTCGCTTTTCTACTGGGACTTCCCATGATGCACAAAGACAAAGAAACTGGAAATTACACCAACTCCTGGGCGGAAGTAGGTCTGAACGCACTCGTTATGGGCGTGATCGCAGTTGTTTTTCTTCTTGTTTATTTCCTGGTTTAGGGTATCAATAAGGCACCACCATCTCCACCAACTTTGGAGTAAAGTCCCTCAATGTCGGATTGTTTACCAAACTCAACGAAGCATCATTGGTAAAACCAAAGGTATGCGCGTCATTTGAACGATAAGCGATTGTCTTCGCTAAGAATTCGCAGTACTCAT
>CAJQOB010000343.1 GCA_905479845.1 uncultured Flavobacteriales bacterium | reverse complement strand
TAGAGGCGGTTGAATATGTGTCGAATTGCAACCATGATATCATACTCACTATTGGTGCGGGAGATATTGACAGAATTGTTTTACCACTTAAAGACCGTTTAGAAAATGAATAAGTGGATCAAAATATCATTGTGGAGCATTTTTGCTGTTGGAATCATTGTCCTGTTGACGATTGTTAGAACGATCCAGAATGAGCGTGTTTTGGAGGAGCCAGAGATTATTGTTGAGAAGATCGGAGAAGATCCTTTTTTGACGGAAGATGAGTTGCTTCAAAAGTTGAAGATTGAAGGGCTTTTCCATGATGGGATGAAACGGGAAGATCTGAATCTTGAAGCAATTGAGACTTATGTTTCTGGAATTTCTCAAGTGGAAACAGTGAAAGTGTATTCTGAAATCGGGAATCACTGGCAGATTAAAATCAAGTTGAAACGTCCAGTGATTCGTGTGTTCAATAAGTACGGTGAAACCTTCTATCTCGACGAGGCTGGAGAGATTATGGAGATTACGCCTTCGCATACCGCAAGAAGCATTGTTGCGAGTGGTGAAATTTTCGATCGAATTGATGGAGAGTCTGTGTCTGAGATTATTAACAACGATTCTTTGATAAGTATTCGGAAACTAGATGATATCTATCGAATTTCCGATTATGTTTGCTATGATCCCTTATTCCGTTCATTGATAGGGCAAATTTACTTAGAGAAGAACGGGGATTTTATACTGGTACCACTGGTTGGGGATCAAAAAATCGTATTTGGTAAAGCGAATTCTGAAAGTGAGGTAAAAGCGAAATTTGAAAAGCTTCGAACATTTTACCACGAAGGAATGCCATATGTAGGCTGGAAAACGTATTCAGAAATTAACCTCAAGTACGACGAGCAGATAGTATGTAAAAGAAAAACTGACCGCTGAGTTTTCAGTGAACAAGGACGAAAAAATGGGTAAGATAATTGTAGGATTGGATATTGGGACAACAAAGATCGCTTGCTTTGTGGGGCGTAAAAATGAACACGATAAAATTGAAATTTTATCAATGGGGAAAGCCGAATCACTTGGTGTGATGCGTGGTATTGTTTCCAATATTGATAAAACAATTCAGTCCATCACAAGTGCTGTTGGTGAAGCGCAAGATCGTATTGAAGGTGAATTGAAAATCAACACAGTAAATGTTGGTATCGCTGGTCAACACATCAAAAGTATTCAGCACAGAGGAATTCACACCCGTACGAATCTTGAATCTGAGATTTCTCAAAAAGACATCGATCACTTGGTAGATGACATGTATAAATTGGCGATGCCTCCTGGTGAGCAAATTATTACTGTTTTACCACAAGAATATATCATCGACAGCGAACAAGGAATTAAAGATCCTATCGGAATGTCTGGTGTTCGATTGGAAGCAAACTTCCATATCATTACTGGCAATGTTGGTGCATCCATGAACATTCACAAATGTGTTGAGCGTTCTGGATTGAAAGTGAAAGACATTATTTTGGAACCAATTGCTTCTGCAGATGCCGTTTTGACGGACGAAGAGAAGGAGGCTGGTGTAGTATTGGTTGATATCGGTGGTGGTACTACGGATGTTGCAATTTTCCATGAGGGAATTATTCGTCATACGGCGGTTATTCCATTTGGTGGTAATGTGATTACCGAAGACATCAAAGAAGGGTGTACTATCATGAAGCGTCAAGCGGAGAAATTGAAACAAAAATTCGGTTCTGCGTTAGCTAGTGAGAGTCAAGAGAACGAAGTGGTGGCAATCCCTGGATTGAGAGGGCGAGCACCTAAAGAAATTACATTGAGAAACTTAGCGAGCATCATTCAAGCACGTATGGAGGAGATTATCGACCTCGTGCACTATGAGATTCGCAACTCAGGATATGAGAAAAAATTGATCGGTGGAATCGTTGTAACAGGTGGTGGATCGCAATTGAAACACATCACGCAATTGTTCGAGTACGTAACAGGAATGGACACGCGTTTGGGTTACCCGACAGAACACTTGGCAAACACGAACACTGAAGCAATGATGAGTCCAATGTATGCAACAGGAATCGGATTGGTGTTGAAAGGGTTTGAAGATCTTGAGAAGCGCTCTACCGTAACATCAGCTCCTGAAGCTGCAAGTACGGGTGAAGTGAAAACGCACTCAGAAAAAACAAGAGGTTCATTCTTTGACACGATTATCCAGAAAGGAAAAACGTGGTTCGCTGAGGAGGATTGAAAAGACTCGACGCCTGAGGCTCTCGAAGGCTGAGAGTTAAACGGAAGCCGAGTAGGAGTGTTAAAATGAAGTAGAATACAACTAGAAATAAGACAACAACTAAGAAAAATACAAATGATGGATTTTGAATTGCCAAAAGGAGACGGATCCCAGTCAATCATTAAAGTGATTGGCGTTGGAGGAGGCGGTGGAAACGCGGTCAACCACATGTACGACATGGGGATCAAAGGAGTAGATTTTGTCGTGTGTAATACCGATTTACAAGCATTGGAGATTTCTCCAGTGCCGCACAAAATTCAATTGGGACCTTCATTAACTGAAGGACGTGGAGCAGGATCGCTTCCAGAGATTGGAAAAAATGCTGCGGTTGAGAATATCGAAGAAATTAGAGAATACTTAAGTAAAGATACCAAAATGGTGTTCGTTACTGCCGGAATGGGTGGTGGAACTGGTACTGGTGCAGCCCCTGTAATTGCACAAGTAGCTAAAGAACTTGGAATCTTGACTGTAGGAATTGTAACAGTTCCTTTCAACTTTGAAGGAAGAAAACGTCGCATTCAAGCCGAAGAAGGTTTGGAAGCAATGAGAAATAGCGTTGACACTTTATTAGTGATCAACAATGAGCGTTTGCGTGAAATCACAGGAAACCTGTCGATTACAGATGCATTCTCTCAAGCTGATGATATTTTAGCAACAGCCGCTCGCGGAATTGCTGAAGTGATTGCGGTTACTGGATCGATTAACGTCGATTTCAATGATGTAAACACTGTGATGAAAGATTCAGGTGTAGCAATTATGGGTAGCGCAAGCGCAGAAGGTGACAACAGAGCCTTGAAAGCTGTTGAGAAATCATTGGAATCTCCATTGTTGAATGATAATGACATCAGCGGTGCAGAATACGTATTATTGAACATCACTTACGGTGATCGCGAAGTATTGATGGACGAGATTACAGACATCACAGATTACATCCAAGATGCTGCTGGGTCAACTGCTGATGTAATCTTCGGTCACGCGAAAGATGATGATTTAGGAGATAAAATTAACGTTACTGTTATTGCAACTGGTTTCTCTTCAACACCATTAACGGGTTTTGAAAAAGCGCCTAAGCGTAACGTAACAACTTTAGAGGAAGAGAAAGCTGTGGAGATTAAAACTCCAATGGATACTCCAACTCAAAAGAACCCTTGGGCAGGAGCAAAGGAAGTTGAGCCAGCTGCTGACGAGCCATTCTTGAAATCAGAAGTAGAAGAGCCTGCCGCTGACTCTTGGAATGTTGAGCCAGTTGCCGCGAAGCCTGCTGAGGAACCTCAAAAGGAAATGAACTTCAATTGGGAAGCGAAAACGAATGAGGCTCCTGCTGAAGCAAAAGCTGAGGAAGAAGTTAAGCGATACACGCTGGAGGATGATATGGACGAAGTGGATTTGGAAGCGTCAACAACGCCTGTAAAAAAGGCTTTGACTGCTGAAGAACAACAACGTCGTTCACAAGAGCGTTTGGCGCGTATCCAACAGTATACTCAGAAATTGAAGAAGGCTGATGGAATCCAAGAGTTCGAAAATGAGCCTGCGTACGTTCGTAGAAATGTTCAATTGGACGAGTCTATTCCAAGCAACGAGGATAATTCAAGCAGATTCAGTGTTTCTAAAGATGAGAACGGAACTTCTTTGAGCGGAAACAATTCATTTTTACATGATAACGTAGACTAATGGGATTAATGGATCAAATTAACGCAGACATCAAAAAAGCGATGTTGGCGAGAGAAAAGGACAAATTAGCCGCTTTGCGTGATGTCAAATCTAAACTGTTGTTGGAAGCAACTTCAGGTTCTGGTGAGGTGACGGATGCTGCAGGAGCAAAAATTGTCATGAAGCTATACAAACAGCGAATGGACACGCACGAATTGTACACCAAAGAAGGGCGTGAAGATTTAGCTGCTGATGAAATGGCGCAAGCCTTAGTAATCAAGGAGTACTTACCTCAAATGATGTCGGAGGACGAGATCAAAGTCGAAGTAGATGCAGCAATTGCCGCTACCGGAGCTTCTGGGCCTCAGGACATGGGTAAGGTGATGGGGATGCTTTCTGGAAAATTGGCTGGTAAAGCTGATGGGAAGTTAATCGCCGATACGGTGAAAGCCGCATTATTGAAGTAGGCATTCTACTCAAATTCCCTCTTCCTAGAAGAAACGGGGAGTTTGTATTTTTAATAGTTGTAAAAGCTGCGGAGTTACAGGACCGCAGCTTTTTTGTCTCTTACGTCGGAGGGCTGAGGCTCTCGAAGCCCGAACTCTTCACTAATTCCTTAACTTTCATCGAAAACGTATGTATCTTGTTAAGCTTTACTATATTTAAAGATGCTGATGCTTATTTCGATGAGATGTCGATTCCTGATTTTTATTGATTATCGCAAGGCAAGGAATATTCATAAATCACTCATCTTCATAGTCGCATTTTTCGCCGTGATTTTTTTGTTGGGCTTCGCTGCGGACACATTGAAATTTAAGTTGATTTACCTCGTTGTCATTATTCCG
>CAJQOB010000342.1 GCA_905479845.1 uncultured Flavobacteriales bacterium | reverse complement strand
ATCACTGCGTGAGCTCTCAAATTTAGATTCTGAACTCTCAGTTAGGCTCGACTGATCCAATTCTTCCATTTTCTTTTCACCGACATTACTGTCTACTGTTCTTGCATCATCGTTGTTTTTCGAAACGCTTCCTGACAAATCATCCTCGTTATGAAACTCTGAACTTACTTGGTTTTCAATGGATTTATCATTTGAGTTTTGATCTGAAAGTTCACCAGTTAAACGTTCCTCTATTTCATTCGCATCCTTATTTTCTGAGACTTGATCAGTTTGATCGTTGGCCTTCCTACCAGGATTTTCTATATCGTCTTTTTCACTTTCTCCGATTAACACATCCCCCGTAACGGTTTGCTCGCCCTCGGTCTGTAAGGTTAAGTCCCCAACTTCATCTATCGGCTTTTCATCCTCGACAGATTCCTTCTTGTACTCAATATCAGATTTCTCATTCTGAGCTCGTGTCGCTGAATCAGCATCAGCTTCTTTCTGCATTTTTTCTGATTCCAAAGGATCCGTAGCTGGACGATTTTTAGAAGAAGGAGCATCCAACTTAGAGGTCTTATTTATTGCATCCTGCATTTGCACCACATCAGCACTCAAGAACAGTTTTTGATACGTTTTCGTTTCTTTCAAAGAAGCTAAGACAGCGGATGAAAGCTTAGTATTCAAGGATTTCTGAAACTCAGGTGTCATTGAAGTTAATTCGGGCTCCCTCCCTCCAAAGAAGTACAAAATCCGAAGCACCGAATTCGTGGACCTCAAAGTCAAATCTAACTTGTTTTCACTCAACTCAGCACCAAAGAATTCAGAATGAATATGATTGAAAATAGTACTACTCGAATCCTTTCGGAACACCTCATCAATAGTTCTAGAATCAGATAATTCAACAATAAGATTCACAATTTCACTCGCTTTTTCTTTTCTCAGGTTTTTAATTTCATCCACGACCAATTCAGTAATTCTCTCTCGATGAGCAGGATCATTCGACAAAGAAACTTGAATCATTTCACTCACCACGGAGATTGGAAACTGCCGAACCAAGCGTTTTCTGAAATCTTGATTGTCTCGGCGTTTTTGAAATTCCTTTCCCGCTAAAACCGATTGTTCGCGAAGAACTGACATCAAAGAATCAGTAGAAAATAACTCGCGTGATTCCTCTGCCGAGTTTATCCACCACGGCAAGGTTCCATGATCCAAGAAATAAAACATACTCCTTAATACACGCTCCTCTTTCGAATAAACCGCCGCATCCTGCTCCTTGATGTCATTATGGCTCTCTGGAAGAGACAATTCACGCTTAAGGTTCTTCTCCTTTAGGTCATCAATTATTGGATCGATTTGTTTTTCAACTTCGTTTCGAATCTCCTGTTTCAATTGAAGAGAGTTCGTATTCCATGAAGAGGCCTCAATAGACAAATCGACTTTATCAAGCTGAATGACCTTATCTTTCAGTCCTTCCGGCAAATTAAGGTTTGCGAAATAAGACTCGACAATTGACAACACTTCGTCTTGGATAAAATCATTTATCTCCGATTTTATCTTTTCAGCCAGCTCGATAGACTCTACGTCAACATCAACCTTTACCCTTTCAACGATATGTTTCTCAGCTACCACTTCTATCTTTGAACTCCTTTAGCTTTAATAATGAAATCAATAGTTGCCCAAGGCTCTTCTGTATTCCCTTTTTCATTCAACAGAGCAATGAAAGGTCCTGTATTACTGGCATCGAATACTTGAATACCTTTGGATATAAGTGAATTCTGATCTTTATTATCGAAGTGCTTTCTCAGTAGAATATTCAACTTATTTCCACTTGTGAAGTCCTTGAAATCGAATCCATCTTGACATCTGAACGCAGTTCCATAAATTGCCACTGCCATTCTGTAAAGTCTAAGCAACAGCGCTAATCTCGTTTCATCACCAATTTCCATCGCAAAATTGATTTCAGTTTCAACGAATCGAAGGAAATTTCCGATGTCCGCTGCAATTCGATCATTCAATTGACCGCTTACAACTGCTGATGGTGATTGAATCATATCAGCGAGTAGTGCATAAATCACGTCAATCTCATTTACCTTGCTCGAATTAGTAAATATGCTTAAGATTACTGATCGCGTCGGTGCGTTCCCATCAATTGCTGCCAATTCCGTTGACATCGTTGTCTCACAAGGATTAGAAAGCACAGGAATAGTAAATGATCCCTCATCAATCTTTTCTCCACAGACTTCGCTATTCAAGATCATTTGATAAAGAACAGTGTCCCCTGGTTCAAAACCGTGGAATGTTAATGGAACCTCATAGCTAGCATCATTCGAGCTTGGTAAATCACCAATAATCTTCTTACCGATATTCCATTGAACTTCTGGCTTAACAGTCCCTATTTGAGTGTAACTCAATGTCAGTTTTCGATTCTTCAAATCATGAACTGGAGTGTTCATCGTTCCAACGCCCGGTTCAACAATTGTCACAATAATCGTATCGCCATCTGCGGCCTTTAATGTATGCGTTCCAACCGTCAAATTGAATGGACTAAATGAAGTTCCAGCAGTGTTTACGCCATTCCCCGTTATTTTCATCGGTTGGTCTGGCTTAAACGTGAAGTCGTATTGTGCTCTATCGTCCTGACAGAAAATGTATTTAGGCAGTTCAACCGTTACATCTACTTCAATAGGTCGAGTGAATATTGTACTATCTGATATACTACCACATGGACCCGAATTTGCCGTTAACGTAATTTTCACATCCGTCCAAACGACATCTTTGAAATTCTTGTAGATCGGACTAACACTAGATGCTCCAGAAATCGGGTCGTGAAGCACTGCTCCTGTCTCAGGGTGCTCAAATGTCCATATCACTGACTTAAGGAAAACTCCTGCGGACAAGGTTGTAGATGTTGAGAATCCTTCTGTCTTCGGCACTACCGTTCCAATTGAAATACTGGGTTTCTTATGAACCGTTACAGACAAGGTATCACCATTTGACGCAGTCAAAATGTATGAACCTGGACTCAACGCTCCTGGAGAGAAAGTTGACTCCGCCGTATTTACTCCTTGACCAGTTACTGTTACTGAGCCGTTATCAGGTTTGAAAATGAACGCATATGATTTTGAATCATCTTCACAGAAATCGTACTCAGGTAATTCAACGGTTACGACAACCTCAAGAGGTTTAGTAAATACTTTATCATCGCTTACTGGTCCACATGGTCCGGCAACTGCTGAGAGTATTATTCTCACTTCTGTCCAATCCTCGTGTTCAAAATCTGAAAGCTGCACGTCAACAGAGTTTTTCGCTGAAATCGATGCATGTAATTCATCTCCTGTATTGGCATCTTCAAATGTCCACAGAACAGAAGTCACATCAACCTCACTTGGGATTGTCGTTGTCGCAACAACCCCTCCAACTTTAGGACTCACTGATTCAATTACCATTGCTGGTTTTTCAACGAT
>CAJQOB010000341.1 GCA_905479845.1 uncultured Flavobacteriales bacterium | reverse complement strand
ATTATTATCCGATTTATCAAGCGTGATTCTGGACTTACGATATACTGGATCTCGGTGGGAGTACAAGTTGTACTGGTCTCAATCTACTTCGAGTGGTATTTACCGAACAACGAGCCTGAAGGACATATCCATGTTTCCGATTGGATGGATTGTTTAATGTATGTAATTGGCGGGATACTTTTCCTCCTATTTCAACCTAAACTCGGCGCAAAAAACAAGGTGTAACCTATCAGATTTAAGTCGGTTATATTGAACAGACTAACTTCTTATGATCCGAATAATTCTTCTCTGCGCTATAATGCTCGCTGATTTCAGCTTTTCTCAAACCCTCGAACTTGGGGAATTCAAATTGACATACCCAAATGGCCTTTTACAGGAAGAAGGTGTTCGTACAGAAACCAAAACAACAGGAACTCAATATTGGTACGATAGTAAAAGCGATTAACCCGAAAAATTGATTATTCCTTTTCACATCCCAAAGCTGGAGACTTCAAGAATTACCACCACGAAGAAATCATATATGAATACAACACAAATGGAAATGTTGTTCGAACCTTCAAACGCATAAACGGCAAAGAGCAGATGCAAGATGAGGCCTATTTTGCCAATGGACAAATCAAACGGGAGAGGAATAAAAAAGGAGCACTTTTATTACTATTTAGATGGAGGAGTTGCTGAGCATGTCGCAATATCCAAGCTTGGACACACTATTGTCGATGACAAGTTTGATCCCGGAGAAAAACCAAGATCCTTGAGGTGGACTGAAGGAGATATTTCCCGAAGAATTGAGATTGATGAGAAAGGGGAGATCCTGAGTTATCAATGGTACGATTACAAACGCGAAATAAGCGTTTCTAAAAACTATAACCACGCCGACAAAGGAAGAGTAAACATTAAAGTCCCTCCGCTCGCGGGCAATATTTACACCTTCGACCTAAAACGACACGATATTGAAATAACAGGCAGGTTTTGGTGGGACACCGAGAACAAGGTTAATGTGCTTGAAGACAACATCGGAACATATCAGCAACTAAATCGTAAGGAAATTGCCTACCCTCCTCAGCTTCCCTGTAACTGCAAAGAGTGGGAGAAATCTGATTTCTTTGCTCTCCCCACTTCAGAATTCATCAAAGAGGAAAAATTCAAAAAATATCAATTCAATTTCCACGCTCCAATCAGTCTTAAAGGAATATATGGTGATCCTTACTACATGAAGGAACAACCTAAGAAGCACCTTCCAGGAAAAAAATACGCTATATATAGTCACTTTATTACGCGAGAAGCCATCACTTTTTACCTTCCCGACACATACGGACTTTCGTTTTCCTTAGCTCCTTGCAGATCGAAACATGCATTTGTGAATCAAAGCATCAGCGCAAAGTTTAGAATTGGACACCCGGATCAAACAGAATTATCGTTCTCCAAACTCAAATCATTAGAGCTCGCCTTTCCTACACCCATATTAAGACAAGTAAATGAAAACTTTGAAGTGCTCAAAGACATTCACAACAATGACATTCCTGGCTCCTTTTTGTTTACATCGAAGCGCGTGAGTTACAATAAAGAAAAAGAACTGGATGTCGTTGAACCTCGTTTTGTCTGCTCCAGACCAATGGAAATAATGCACTCAAAACTGATGTTAGAAGTGCACTCCTTTTTACCAGACCTGAGCACGACAGAAAACTACTCGGAGATGAATCAATCTTGGGCTTTGGACAGTGTCAATATGGACGCTCGTTTAATCGAGTTGGGAGTTGATCGATCCACATTAAATCAATTTAGAGGAGCGTATATTACTCGTGGGTATATACACTGTCCTTTTCAGGATGAAGACGAGGGGTACTTCCCCATAAATATTGACGAAGCTGCAATTTCAAGTGAAGCCGCAATATTACTGCTCTCAATGGACTATAGTTCATTAGAAGAAACTGTGTCTATTACCAATAGCTATGGTCAACAACAAGAAATCTCCCTTCGAGAAATCACTTCAGCGATAAATTTAATTGAGCACGCAAAAATCATTACAGAGAATGATAAGGAAAGCTCAACACTAAAAATTCTAATGTACATCCAGAAATGAAAATCGTATTTGTACTCCTAGTCACTACCCTTTATAGCTGCTTCGTTAGTGCGCAATCTTCGAACTATCCAAGTAGTACTTGGCTGAAAGTTACTGTAGACTGTAAGGTTGGATTTATCGATCCCGAGGGAAACATAATGATCGAACCGCAATTCGAAAATGCGGGGCAATTCAACAATGGAGTTGCCTTCGTTTGGTATTATATAGGAAGAGAGGAAGACATGAAAACTGTTCCTCTCGGCGAAGAGTATAAAAGTCATGAAAGATTCAACCTACAAGGAAATCGACGGACTGGAATAATTGATTCAACAGGTAAATACATTGTGGAGCCAAAAATCAACTTTAATGGAACCAGCTTCAAGGATGGAGTCTCCCTTGTCAGAATCAATAAAAGCATTGAGATCGTTGACACAAAAGGGGGAAATCGTTTCCTCTCAATCACAAATCATGCAAGGAGACGAACGGAAAACCTTGCTAATTGCAAGATACAATGAAACACTTCCAGTTAAATGGTGTTTTGTTAACGCAGTAAAAGAAATAATGATTGGATCGTTTGATAAATGTGAAGTGTTCTCAGGGAACTTGGCACTTGTAAGAATGGGAAAGCTCTATGGATATGTTAACCGGTACGGAAACATTGTGATCCCACCAAAATTTTCAACAGCTCAATCATTCCACGAAGGATACGCTACTGTTGCTGTAGAGAAAGAACCCAATAGTACATTATATGGAGTAATCGACACATCTGGGACTTTCGTGGTTATGCCTAACTATGCCTGGTTGGGAACTCCCTCCGAAGGAAGAGTTCCGTATCAGACACAAAAAAAAGGTCTGACGGTGTTTGGATATTTAAACATGAAAGGAGAAGTTGTAATTGAGGCTCAATACACTCAAGTTTCACGATTTAACGATGGTCTCGCCGCAGTTAGAATGGAGGACAAAGAAGGATATATCAACATCGATGGTGAAATCATTATTCCCATTAAATATAACAGGGCAAGGATGTTCAAAAATGGCTCAGCTTTCGTTTCAATTGGAAAAAACAAATCAGCATTAATAAACACGAAGGGAGAAATACTCTGGGGGCCCTACAAACAAAAGGATTGCTATTAGTAATTCACTTTTCAACCGAAACAATTTCAGTAGATTTAGAGCAAAAAAAACGGAATCCGATGTCGGATTCCGAAATGTAAAAGATAAGAATGTATGAAATAGTTCCTAGCGGTCACATTTCAGAGTATTCTCGCAAAAAGAATTTATCTTCTTTTTGACTCATGTAGGAGGGGCCTCTATGCTTAGCTCAAAACAATTGACGAATTAAAGTAAGTCGACGTGTGGGAGTATTTCTCGAGTTCACTTTTCGTAAAAATCACATCAATTATGTGTCTTTCGCTGTCGTAAAGGTACGTCGGACAAGCCTTTTTTGACCATTCGGAAAACCGACCTTTTTGCCGAATCGAGTTCAATTCGAATAAAACAGGGTTTTCATCGAGTAAATTGGAGTTATGAGTGAACATCTCTGTTTTTAGCAAGTATGAAGTATATAATTAGCGTAATTCCGTATGCCGAGAGCCGCGTGATGCTTGGGTTTAAATAATCTCCGTACCTTTGTACACCAAAATCGAAGACGTCATGCGATTTGAGCTTACCAAAGAATTTTTTGAAACACTGCAAGGTGCAATTAGCGCTGATGATGTTGCTTGGATCAAAGAAAACGTTTGTGAGTTGCACGAAGCGGATATCGCCGCAATCATTGACGAACTCGAAGAGCAAGGCGCAGAATATCTTTACCGCTTACTAGACGAAGACACTAAAAGTGAAGTGCTCGTTGAACTAGAGGAAGATGTTCGTGAGCGACTTCTCCAAAGTTTCTCCAACAAAGAAATTGCAGATCAACTCGAGAATTTGGATTCCGATGATGCTGCCGATGTTATTGCCGAACTTCCTCCCAACCAAGTTGAAGAGGTAATTGGACTCATTGAGGATTCCGAAGCCGCCGAAGAAATTGTTGACCTTCTGAGTTATGCCGAAGACACTGCCGGAGGTATGATGCAGAAAGAGTTCATGAAGGTACGCATGGAATGGCCTGTGAATCGGTGTGTACTCGAACTCAGAAAACAAGCTGAAGAAGTTGAAAAGGTGTTTACTATCTATGTAGTAGACGAACAAGATAAACTGGTAGGCTTCCTCTCATTGAAACGATTGTTATTTGCAAAGCCGAACGCTCCAATCGCTGATTTATATCAGAATAAAAACATGATTTCCGTGAAAACAGGAGTCGATGACGAAGAAGTCGCGAAAGTCATGGAAAAATACGATCTCGTTTCTGTTCCAGTTGTTGATTTACAAGGAAAACTTGTAGGTCGAATTACCATAGATGATGTTGTCGATGTGATCAAGGAAGAAGCCGACAAGGATTTCCAAATGGCTTCTGGTATCTCTGAAAAAGTTGAGTCCAGTGCAACCGTTTGGCGAATTTCACGCGCCCGAATTCCTTGGCTTTTAATTGGACTGCTCGGTGGAATTTTAGGAGCACAAGTGATCTCAGGTTTCGAAGGTGGAATCAGTAAGGTTCCTGAATTAGCATTCTTTATCCCTTTGATTGCTGCCATGGGAGGAAACGTTGGGGTTCAATCAGCGGCAATTGTCGTTCAATCACTCGCAAAAGGAAACGACCAATTCGGGAGTATTTGGAAAAAAATCCGAAAAGAAACCCTAGTCGGTGTCATTAATGGACTCTTGCTATCGATCATCATCTACGCGATCACCCTCATTTTCGGAACACCAACCCTTGGATTGGTGGTGAGCATCTCACTGTTTACCGTGATCATGTTTGCCGCTGTTTTCGGAACACTTATTCCACTTCTTCTAGACAAATACAAGGTAGATCCCGCATTGGCAACGGGTCCGTTTATCACCACAATCAACGATGTACTTGGACTCTTCATCTACCTAACAATCGGAATGCTACTTTACGGTCTGTAAATGAAAGTGGTTTTCATCGATACCGTCCACCCCATTCTCGAAGAGCGATTGCAAGCCGCTGGTTTCAATTGTATTGATGCCACTTCAAAATCGCGTGAAGAATGTATTCCTGTAATTGAAAATGCCACTGGGATTGTAGTTCGTTCTCGTTTCCCTATGGATGCCGCATTCCTTTCGAATGCCCAGAAACTTAAATTCATTGCTCGCGCAGGAGCAGGGATGGAGAACATTGACGAGGAATACACCAAAAGCAGAAGTGTCAATCTTTACAACGCCCCTGAAGGAAATAGAAATGCCGTTGGTGAGCATGCATTAGGAATGTTACTCGCCGTATTCAATAAACTTCATACTGCAGACCGAGATGTCCGAGGAGGAAAATGGGAACGCGAACACAATCGTGGAGTTGAGCTAGACGGCAAAACAGTCGGATTAATTGGCTTTGGAAATAATGGTCAGGCCTTCGCTAAAAAGCTTCGCGGATTTGATGTTGAAGTGCTCGCCTACGATAAGTACAAGGAAGGATTTGGCTCTTCTGATGTTGAGGAAGTCGAAATGGATGCCATTTTCAGTCGAGCCGATGTGTTAAGTTTTCACATTCCTCAAACAGAGGAAACGAAATTCATGGCCAATGCTGATTTCTTTGACGCGTTTCAGAAATCAATCTATGTGATCAATCTTTCCCGAGGGAAAATTATCCGAACATCGGCCCTTGTTGAGGCTCTCAAATCTAACAGAATTCTTGGGGCTGGGTTAGATGTTTTAGAATATGAGAAGACGAGTTTTGAATCCTTTTTCGAGCAAAACCTCTCCCCTGATTTCAACTATTTGCTGAACGCAGAAAATGTGATTTTGTCTCCACATGTTGGAGGTTGGACGCACGAGAGCTATTTCAAATTGAGCGATGTTTTAGCAGACAAAATCCTAGAAGATTGGAAGAACACCTGATTGATACGGAACTGAAGGAATCTCCAAAAGACATAGTTTTAGGAATCATGCGTTGGTGGGAAAAGAAGCGGTTAATTTTTAATTTAATCATCCTCTCAATTGTCATTCTTGCAATAGGCACTTGTTTTTATCAACGTCCCAATTCGCTTGCTCGCGTTTTTGACATTCCCTTTTTCACACAGAGTCTGTTCTATTTCATCTTCATTAATGTGTGCTACTGTGCAGGATGGGGAGTACAGCTCCTCGTTTATTACTATTTCAATATTCAATACGATGATTCGAAATATTTAGATTACTTACTACTTATTCTTGGAACCTTATTCACTGGAGGCGTAACGTACTTTGGCTATCTTGAAAACCTCATGTATGGAAGTCCATTCTGACTTTCAATTTCTCCAAGATTTTCCCATCTTTGATACTAAAAATCAAATATCTATGAAGCTCCTATCCATTTTCGCATTTCTATTTTTGACAACCCCCTTATTCTCTTACACCCCACCGGATGAAGGAATGTGGTTGCCAATGCTTATCAAAGACTACAATTACGAGGAAATGAAACGCCTTGGTTGTAAACTAACAGCCGAACAAATTTACAGTGTAAACAACTCAAGTTTGAAAGATGCTATCGTTCAATTGGGTGGATTCTGTACCGCAGAAATTATCTCTGATGAAGGATTGATTTTAACGAATCACCACTGTGGATATGATGCCATTGCATCACAAAGTACTGAGGAGCACAACTACTTGAAAGATGGTTTTTGGGCACAAAATAAGGGAGAAGAGTTAAATATCCCTGGGTTGACAGTAACCTTTCTCAAAAGCATGGCGGACGTCAGCGACCGAATTTTCAACCTTGACAAAGACGAAAATGGTGATCCTGATTACATGGCAATAGAGCAAGAAAAAACCAATATTGAAGTTGAGTACAGCAAAGAAGGAAAATACACAGTAGAGGTAAAAGAGATGTTTGACGGGAACGCATTTTATGTGTTCGTTTATGAAGTATACCGCGACATTAGAATGGTCGGAGCACCTCCATCATCTATTGGTAAATTCGGTGGTGATACTGACAACTGGATGTGGCCACGCCATACTGGTGATTTCTCTATGTTTCGAATTTATGCGGGATCTGACAATGACCCAGCTGATTATTCTGCGTCGAACAAACCATTCAAACCAAAGCACTCATTGCCTGTGTCGATGAAAGGAATCAGCGATGGTGATTTCACAATGGTAATGGGATATCCAGGAAACACTGATCGTTACTTGACCTCTTACGAAGTAGAAAACTTGCAAAAAATTGAAGCTCCTTCAATGGTGAGTTTATTCGAAAAGCGCTTGAGCATCATGCGTTCTGTAATGGATCGCTCCGAAACATTAGAAATCGAAAATGCATCGTCGTATGCTTCTATGTCTAATGCATACAAATATTACAAAGGTCAACTGCGTGGATTGAACAAGTTTGACCTCGTTGGAAAGAAGAAAATTTACGAATCAGGATTGACATCTTGGATTGAAGAAGACAGTGATCGAAAAGCGAAATATGGAGACATGTTTTCTCGATTTGAAAAGGTTTACGGTTCAAGCGATCAATTGGATCAGGACATGGGCGTAGTGAACATAGCTGGTTTCGCCCCTGAATTCGTTACTGGTTTGGGTATCTCTATGTGGAGGTTTCAACGTACACTAGGAATTTCTGAGCCTGATGATTCTCAAATCACAGCAATGACTGACATTGCTGAGGAAAAAAGTCAGGAATATTTCAGCTCAAACAAGCAGGTTATGGATCGCGAGATCTTCAAATTTGCTTTGGACGCACTTAAGAATGATGTTTCCGAAAACCGTCGCCCTGATTTGTTCGAACACAAATTATATGTGAAAAAGGCAAAAGGATCGAACGAACGTTTCGTTGATTTAGTAATGAAAAAGTCTGTTCTTGGAAACGAGAAAAAAATGGCGAAGTTCTTGAAAAAGCCAAATCAGAAAACGCTGGATAAAGACCCAGGGATGGTTTACGTAACGAGTCTCATCAACATGTACAGAAGTAAAATTCAAATGGCTCAAATGCAACGAGAAAGCGAATTGAGCGAGCTGAAAGGTTTGTTCATGCAAGCGATTCAAGAAAAAGAAAAGAGCAAAACCTTCTATCCAGATGCGAATTCTACGATGCGTGTGACGTACGGAACAGTAAAGAATTACAAAAGCTGGGAAGGAAAAGCATACGAAACATTCACAACTGGTGATCAAATTCTTGAAAAGTACGTTGCTGGAGATCATGAGTTCGACGTTCCAGAAAAATTGAGAACACTAATTTCAACAAAAGACTTTGGTGCCTACGCCCGTCCTGACGGGAAATTACCAGTTTGTTTCTTACACAATACGGATATCACCGGAGGGAACTCAGGAAGTCCTGTAATCAACGGAGATGGACACCTCATCGGTGTTGCATTTGATGGAAACTGGGAATCAATGACAAGTGATCTGTTCTGGCAAGATGAGTACGTACGAACAATCAGTGTAGATATTCGTTATGTACTGTTCATCATTGATAAGTTTGCTGGAGCGAGCCATTTACTTGATGAAATGAACTTGGTGAAATAAACTCAAAGATTATTGTCAACGCACAGTTGACATGGACATTCAAAAAAGCGGAAGTACTCGATTAAAGAATACTTCCGCTTTTAATTTACAGTGTTTTTATCCTTCAGTATAATCAAGGATTCTTTCTAGTAGATCGTCTATCGTAAGTATGACCCTGCGTAAACGTGGATTCATATCATCTGGATTGCGTTCTAGTTCGATTTGAGCTTCGAATAATTGACGGAATAATTGCTTTACTACGTTCATTGGTAATGTGTTCAGGTGTTGTCTTCATCTTTCTTGTTTTAGGCAGATGAGATGACGCAGAATTCATCCATGCAAGACCTGCGTAGCAGTTCATCATAGTCTTGTCAGGATGAAGAATGGGGAATATATTTGCCGCCAATCTCAAGAAAAGGGGAGGCAACACTGAAAAGGATTCCGAAGAGGAATGATCAACATTTTCGGAAGTCGTTCACTAAAAACTGTACTCAGCACGATTCATCACTTCGATGTCTTCTCTCAATTCAAGGACAAAGCCTTTCACCGTTTCCAATTCGATAAAATCGTAGTGATAAACACGAATCGTTTGATTGAAGTGTAAAAACTCTACTTTCACAATTACATCTTTCAAGAACGCCGTAGATTTTACATGCTCCATCATTTCTTCATCGAATTCTGGACCTATCGCATTCACATCAGTGTAATACACAGGAACTCCGTTCGTAACAGCTTGATATCGGGCATTCTCCCATAATTGACTTTCACTCATTTGAGCCATCAACATTGCAGGAAATACTAGTGCGAAAATTAGAATCAACTTTTTCATGCTTACTTTTTCAATATTTTTTCTGAGTGGATAACTCCATCGTTATCCGTGTACATCAAGAAATAAACTCCCGATGACAACTCTGACAAATTCATGTTTACTATGTTCAATTCCCTTGAGTTTAGGGCATTATCACGAACCACTAGCCCTCTACCGTCCATCAATTGGACCATTGGAGAATTGTGCATTGAACTCGGGTTGACTTCAACAAATAAAATGTTCTCCGTTGGATTCGGACGAGCAGATAGAATTCCACGACGCTCCGAGCTTCTCATGAGGGAAATAATCTCTGCTGGGCTTGTTTGACCATTTACATCATGCTGGATCAATTGATAATAAACCACACCCGTTCTAATATCTTCATCAATCAAATTGTACGAAAGCAATTCAGTGCTTTCTCCAGCCGCTTCAACCGTACCAATTCTCTCAAAATTGATTCCGTCAAACGATCTTTGAACTTCAAAGTGAGAACTCTCGTGTTCTGAAACAGTTTTCCAAGAAATTACGTTTCTTCCTGACATTCCCACCGCGTTCAAGTCAACCAGCTCAACTGGAAGAACAATTCCAGTAGCCGTCCAGTTTGAAATTGTAAAATCACAATTATCACCGGCGTTTCCATCGAACATCAACATGTAAGTATTTCCAACTGTCAAACCAGTCGCTGTAACCGTTCCTGTTGTGTTCTTCCCAGGGTTAAAGCAATTGGACATTGACGTGAAGTTTGTACAACATCCGTTTGCATCGTATGTTACGTCGTAAACCTCCGCCTGAATTCCAAAATTATTGATACAGTTCGTTACAGCTGTAATATCAAATACCTCCGTCGTGCTTAGGGCTGTGAATTGATACCACGAGTTGTTCTCAATACTTCCGCAGAAGACCGAGTTTACATTTCCAGGAAGATCCACTGTGTAATAAGGATACGTACTTGAAGTCCACGATCCAGCACCTTGTGTTAAAGTTGCAGCATACGGACAGAAATCCTCAGTAGCACTCGTCGTTCCACATGGTCCTATTTCCGAAATACAGATGTCAAACACCGTCGTTTGATTTGCCGTAGCAGTGTATGTGTACACCCGAACGAAATAAACGTTTCCTATCGTTAAGCTGTTCACTTGACTAGTATTCGACTGCATACTAATTCTGCTCCAAGCGCTCCACAAGTCCCTGCGTAGACACTGTGGTATAAATCCGCCGTTGAACCTGAAATATTCGATAAGTCAATTTGGACATCTGTAGTAGTTGCCGTGAACGAGAACCACACATCATCATCCGCCGTTCCAATACATCCATTCGCATCAGGAGAAGTAGTTGCACTGAACACTGAAGAGGTTACAGCTGCACATGCTCCTGAACTCACAGGTACATTGATAGCTCCTGCACAATCATCATTTGCTGGCGGTGGCGGTGGTGTTCCAATACAGATATCGAAAGTTGTGGTTTGACCTGAAGTGGACGTGAAAGAATAGACCCGAACGTAGTAGGTATTACCAATCGTAAGTCCAGTTATTGTGCTGGCGTTTGGATCGCTACAAATAATCGCAGCTCCAATCGAGGCACACGTACCGGAATACACGCTGTGGTAAAGATCTACTGTGCTTCCAACAACGTTCAACAAACTTACCAAGTGGGTAGTGCTTGTAGCAACAAACGAACACCAAACATCATCATTGGCTGTTCCGCCACATCCATTTGTTTGAACCGAAGTGGTTGCATCCTGAACAGTTCCAGCAGTCGTTGATAAGTTTGCTGG
>CAJQOB010000340.1 GCA_905479845.1 uncultured Flavobacteriales bacterium | reverse complement strand
GAGGCAACTTTCTGCATTGCATCGTACACTCGGTCTTGAATCGGTTTGATTAATTCTTGTCGTTTCGAGAAATAATCTCCTTTCACTCCGAAGCGCGTTTTCTGCATCTCCATTGCTTCTGTTTCTAATTTGTCAATTTCTTCCTGTCGTTTCTTTCTTTCTTCTGCAGGAAGCAAGACTTCTTCTCGTGCGAAATTGTCTTTTTTCTGCTTTAAAGCCTCGTAACGTTTTTCAATATCCTTGGTCCATCGATCCGCTAATTTATCCAATTTGGCTTTTGCATCTGTGTATTCTGTCAAGTTAGACAAGATATAATCAGAGTCGATATATGCATACTTCTGTGTATAGGCAAACCCTGTGCCAAAAATCAATGTGAGTGCTAGAATAAGTGCTTTCATAGAAATTGTTTTCTGCGGAACGCGAAGTTAATACATTTATTGTGAAATCTCCTTGGAATCTTATTACAGCTCACCCAAATTCATACCAATTGTGAAGTTCAATTTAGGATAGAACCCTTGACGGTCAATAGCATTATCAGAAGTTCCGTTGTATCCAGTAGACCAAGGATCGAGCTTATCAAACCCAAGACCATAATCCAATCCGAGCATTCCAAACATTGGAAGGAACACACGAATACCAACTCCAGCCGCTCGCTTCACATTGAACGGATTGAATCGTTCGAATGAAGGATACGTGTTCCCCGCTTCGGCAAATACTAATGCGTAGAATGTTGCTTGAGGGTTCAATGAGATTGGGTAACGAAGTTCTAATGTGTACTTCGCAATCAATGGATCTCCTCCTGAAGAGTTCAATGAATTGTCTTCGTATCCACGAAGCGCGATGATTTCACGGCCACCAATCTGGTTAACTCCTGTCAATCCACTTCCTCCAAGTGTAAATCGATCAAACGGTGTTAACCCTTTGTCTGGAGTGTAAGCTCCCATGAATCCAAATCCGATACGCGGCATCAAGATCAATTTTTTATCAGCAGTTAATGGCAAGTACCATTCTCCTGTGAACTTGATTTTGTAGTACTCCAAGTACTTGTATCTCTCTTGATTCGAGAAACCAGAATAGTCATCTACTCCATCAAAGAAAGAGTAAGGAAATGTTGATTTTGCAGAGAATCTCAAGCTTGACCCTCCTTGAGGATAGATTGGAGAACTCACAGAGCTACGTTGTAATCTATACGTAAGTGCGATGTCGTTTGCGTATCCATTATCGAAGATTCCGAAACGGTTGTCATCAACTACATCGTAATATTGGTAGCTCAACTCGTAGTACGCTTGGAAGTAATCATCCGGCCATTTTTTACGTCGACCTAAACCAACTCCAACTCCAGTAATTCCTAATCCTGAATAATTTTCATTTCCTCGGAGGTATCCATTTCCAAGAGCTGTGTGGTTCATCCAAACAGAAAGAGAATTTGGTTTTTTGCCACCCAACCATGGCTCAGTAAATGAGAAATTGTATCCTTGGTAGAACCTACCGTTTGTTTGAGCACGGATTTGAAGCTTCTGTCCATCTCCACCTGGAAGTGGTGTCCATGCATCTTTTTTGAACATGTTCTTCACACTAAAGTTATTGAAGACCAATCCAAGGGTTCCGATCAAACGACCTCCTTGTCCGTTCACTCCAGCTCCACCGTATCCACCAGATAACTCAATTTGATCCGAAGATTTCTCTTCAACTATGTATTCAATATCAACTGTTCCGTCCTGTGGGTTTGGAATTGGGTTGATTTGGAACGCTTGCTCGTTGAAATATCCAAGTTGAGCCAATTCGCGCTGAGTACGAATGATGTCGTTTCTATTAAATAGATCTCCCGGTTTCGTTCGAATCTCTCTTCGGATTACGTGCTCGTTTGTCTTCGTGTTTCCTTTAATAATCACACGACGAACGCGAGCTTGTTTCCCTTCAATGATTCTAATTTGGTAGTTGATGTGATTATCAACCACACTTGTTTCAACCACAATTGGTTGGAAGAACAAGTAACCACGATCCATGTACAGCGATGAAATATCTCTTCCATCAGGGCTCATGAAAATTCGTTGATCCATTAAGGACTTGTTGTAGATATCTCCTTTGGTAATACCCAACACTGTATCCAGGAATGAAGAACGGAACTTCGTATTCCCAATCCATTCGATATCTCCGAAGTAATATAAATTCCCTTCGTTGATGTCCAAATCAATTTGAAGGTTTTTGCTGTCCGCAAGGAACACCGTATCGAAATCAATTGTTGCATCACGAAGTCCAATTGCATTGAATTTCTCAACTACCGCATTCTTGTCCCGTTTGTACGCCGATGATGAGAACTTCGAACGTTTGAAGAAACGCCAAAATGCTTTTTGTTTGGTATCCTTCATTGCCATTCTCAACTTCCAATCCTTTACTGATTCAGAATTATTGAAGTTGATCTTACCAATCTTAACGCGGTCGTTTTTATCAATGTCGATCGTAAAGATCTCAGAATTCGAAATGAGAGAATCTGTTTGTCGTGTAATGTTTACATCTACTGAGTAGTATCCTTTTTCTCTGAAAAACCCTTTGATTCTGCTTTTCGTTGCAAAAACAAGGTTTTCTGTAATTGTCTTTCCAGAGAAAAGATTGATTTCTTCACGAATCTTATCTGCTTCACGCTTGTTCACTCCTCTAAATCGGAAACGAGAAAGCTTTGGTCTAGGTTTTACTTTGATTACAAGGTAAATTACACCTGCAATTTCTTTATCCGCTGCAATTTCAACATCTGAGAAAATTCCTTCGTTCCACAAATTCTTGATTGCTTTCGAAATTGCTTCTCCAGGAATGGTAATTGTGCTTCCTTGTCTTAATCCTGCAATCAGTTTAATTGCATTGTGATCGTAGTTGTCAGCTCCTTCGACTCTGATCGGTCCTACTTGATATTGTTCTGGACTGAGGATATCAAAACCGATATCTCCGCCAACAGCTTGTCCACCACCTGTTCCAGTTTGACTGAACATTGCAGGTGCTACCAAGAAGCTAGTAAGTAGAAGTAAGAATGAAAGTTGTTTCAACATTATGTATTTTTTTCAAGTTGAGCTGAAACCAATCCGAAACGACGTTCACGTGATTGATAATCGAGCACTGCTTTGTATAAATCTTCTCGTTTGAAGTCAGGCCAAAGGACTTCTGTAAAATGGAACTCTGCGTAGGCAATTTGCCACAAAAGGAAGTTACTCACTCTGTTTTCTCCGCTTGTTCTAATCAGTAATTCTGGATCAGGAATTCCACGAGTAGAAAGCATGTTAGCCATCATTTCATCATCCACTTGATCCAGTTCAACCTCACCCGATTTGACCAATCGCGCAATTTGTTTAGTTGCTCGAACCAACTCCCATTTCGCACTGTAATTAAGTGCCAAAATCAGGTTGATCCCAGTATTGTTTTTTGTCTTTTCGTAAGCTGCTTCCAATTCTTCTCTACACGACTTTGGAAGTCCTTCTGTATCTCCGATACTTGAAATGATCACGTTGCTCTCGTGCAATTCTTCCACTTCACCACTGATCGTGCGAACCAGTAAATCCATCAGTCCATCGACCTCTTCCTTCGGACGGTTCCAATTTTCGGTTGAAAACGCATAAAGTGTCAAGTACTCAACACCGATCTCTTGAGCGGCCTTGAGTGTTTCGCGGACTGCTTCAACCCCGAAATTATGCCCAAACAAACGATCTTCGCCTTGTTGTTGGGCCCATCGTCCATTTCCATCCATTATGACAGCAATATGCTTAGGCGTGGTATCACGGTTAATTTTCTGCAGCAAACTCATTTATTTCAATAATTAACGAAAATAAGCAAAGTATCGTATTCGCCTATGATACAAGCTACGACACTTAACGTACTTTAACAAAAGAAAGTGCAAAGGTACGGGATTTTTTCGATCCTCAGAACATCCGATTCTCCGATTTTCCGAGGAAGTTGATGGTGGGTTTTAGTTAATCCTTTATTGAAAGATTTCCCAGTTTGTTCTTATACAAAAAGGCAGTACGTCATCTTTGGAAACATTTTCTCAAATATCAACCCCGAGACAGTCGGAAGATCTGAAAATCGGACATTCGGAAAATCGTTTTACAATTCCCCAATATTAAACCCAAGAGTAAAATTGAACTTTTGAGAATACCCTTTTGAATTGATGATGTCATTGTGTTCCTGTGCACCCTGCGACCAATTATCCAGTCGATCGAAGCCGAGACCGTAGTCGATTCCGATGAGTCCGAACATTGGGACGTAGAACCTTAAACCTATCCCCGCAGATTTTTTCACATTGAGCGGGTTGAAATCACCCAAGGTCGGAAAGGTGTTTCCAGCTTCAGCAAAAGCCAATGCATACGCCGTGAATTGCGGATTCAAAGATATCGGATAGCGCAATTCGAGTGAGTACTTAGCGATGAGCGGATCGCCATTTTCAGAACTCAGGGCTGCATTTTGATATCCTCTAAGCGCGATGGATTCTTGTCCATTCAACGAGTTAGACGCCCCAAACATTCCATTTCCACCCATTGAGAATCGTTCAAATGGCGTTAGTCCTTTAGATGCAGAATATGATCCGACATATCCAAAACCAATTCGAGGCATCAGTACTAATTTTCTATCCTGCGTGAGTGGTAAATACCATTCTCCTGTTAATTTGAGTTTATAGTACTCGAGGTACTTGTATCGTTCTTGATCGGAATAGCTGCTATAATCACTTACGCCGTCGAATAACGAATAAGGTAACGTTGCTTTCCCTGTAAAGGCGATTTTCGATCCTGATTGCGGATAAATTGGACTACTAATATTGTTTCGTTGTAAGGTATACCCCAAACTCAAATCATTCGCGAAACCATTTTCAAAAGCGACGAAGCTTGATGCATTTGTCACATCATAGTATTTATAATTAAGCGTGAAAGTCTCTGAGAAAAAATCATCTGGCCATTTTCTACGTCTCCCCAAGCTTACTCCAATATCAACGACTTCAATTCCGCTGTAATCAGGATCATCTTCTCGCCAAGTACTACCATTTCGATCTGCTCTGGCCCAAACGGATAATGCATTCGGTCTTTTTCCGCCCAACCATGGCTCAGTGAATGAAATCATACCACTAAGGAAGTTGGTTGTGCTACTCAAACGCAATTGCAATTTCTGACCGTCTCCCATAGGAACAGGTCTCCATTGGTCTTTGCCTTTGAACATGTTCTTCACACTGAAATTATTGAAGGAAAATCCTGCTGATCCGACTAGGCGCGTAGGGTTGTCTTCTGTCCCATTACCACCAATGCTCCCAGACAACTCAAACTTATCTGCCGATTGCTCTTCAACGATATACTCAATGTCCACCGTTCCGTCTTGCGGGTTTGGGATTGGGTTCACCTGGAAACCTTGAGGATTGAAGAATCCCAGTTGAGCGAGCTCTCGCTGCGTTCGAATGATGTCATTTCGATTGAATAAATCGCCCGGCTTAGTTCTAATCTCTCTTCGAATAACGTACTCATTCGTTCTAGTATTCCCTTTGATGATGACATTTCGAACGCGTGCTTGTTTTCCTTCAATGATTCTAATTTGGTAATTGACTTTGTTGTCTGCAATTGAGGTTTCGACTGGAATCAATTGGAAAAAGAGATAACCACGATCCATATAGAGTGAAGAAACATCTCGCCCATCCATGCTCATAAACAAACGTTGTTCGAAAAGTTGCTTATTGAAGACATCCCCTGATTTAATTCCGAGTACAGTATCCAAAAAAGATGATCTGAATTTCGTGTTCCCTACCCATTCAATGTCACCGAAGTAGTATAAGTCACCTTCATAAATTTTTAGATCAATTTGCAATTCTTCCTCATTCGTGATATATACCGAATCCTTCACAATTGCTGCATCACGAAGTCCAATCTTGTTGTACTCCTCGAGTACTGCTAACTTATCATCGCGGTACCCCATTTCATCGAACTTGGATCGTTTGTAAAATCTCCAAAATGCTTTTTGCTTTGTATTCCGCATCGCCATTTTCAAGCGCCATGGTTTAATCGATTCGACATCCTGTAAATCAATTTCGCCAATCTTGACGCGTTTTTTCTTGTCGATGATAATTGTGAATACCTTTGAGTTGTCCATCACTGGATCATCCGATTCACTGATCTCTACTTCGACAGCGTGAAATCCTTTCTTCATGAAGTAGCTCCGAATTTTGGATTTCGTCATAAACACCAAATCTTTTGTGATTGTTTTTCCAGAGAACAAACTAATTTCCTCGCGGAGTTTATCAGCTTCACGTCGGTTTATCCCTTCGAATCGAAAACGGGAAAGTGTGGGCAAGGAAGTAAGTCCAATGAGTAAATGCACCATATCTCCTTCACGCTTTTCAATGGAAATATCTACATCTGCAAAGATTTTTTCATTCCAGAGGTTTTGAATGGCATTCGATACTTCGTCACCTGGAATGTGAATGACCATTCCTTCATTTAATCCAGCAATTGCTCTGACAGCGTTACGATCGTAATTCTCTGCACCTTCGATTCTGATTCGACCAATTGTTAATCGCTCTTTGGAGGAGGAGTTGATGATTGTATTCGGTTGCATTGGCACGACATTGTCTTGAACATTTTGCCCGAGGAGCGAAAATGACGAGACGTAGAGAAACGAAACGTATAGCAGAATATTGGGTATCATAGGGTTCGATTAACGAATTGTGAATCCAAAGTATGGAATTTGTGTTTTACTCTGGAGACATGGGTGTTAAGAGCTGTTAACGTTAACGTAGGTTAACAAATTAGAAGGGGGCGATATTCTCTTCAACACACAACGCAAACGGCGAGAATAATGCCTCAGTGTTGGATTAAAAAAGTACTGATTCTCACATTAGACAGAGCATAAAAAAGCCGTTCAGAGCGGCTTTTCAACTTGCTTTTACCTGATTACCAACCGATAATTTAACTCGATCAAGATAAACCAAATTAAGACCATCTGTACAATTTCCTTCGTTCTTTGAGAAAATGTTAATGGAAAGAGATATTTTTGAACAAACCCACTCTATCATGAAGGTAGCTATTCTCTTTGCTATAAGGCCAATAAATCCTTGTTCAGCTGGGAGAACTAAGCTTTATCGAAGTGAATTAGCAACATTACCAAACGCTTTTTCACTTGTTTCAGATACAGCGATAGATTCAATCCCCCTCTATTTAAACCAATATAGGGGCATTGTCAATCTATAAGAAGAACAAGAAACTGTTCTTATCAATGGCAGAATGGGCTTAAATATTAAACATCTGATTCCCCCGCAAAATACCAGAACGTAAATTGATTCCGAAGTAGAGTTGTAGATACCCCATTTGTTAGGACAGGGTTTATTCAAAATTAGTATAATAATCAAGCGACAGCTTGATACCAGTTAACTGGTTTTTGGTAGTCCAGTGATTCGTGTCTTCTTTCATTGTTGTAATAGTTAAAATATTC
>CAJQOB010000339.1 GCA_905479845.1 uncultured Flavobacteriales bacterium | reverse complement strand
GTTCAATTTGTTGTTAGTGTCCATAATTATTTAACTGTTTGATTACCAGTTAAATATATTCATTTTCAAACTGTTAAACTATTGATTTTTAGTGAATTATTGAGGTGTTTATCAACAATAAAGTGTGAGTTTGCCCTGGGTAGATTCAACCAGCAAGTGCAAGGTTTGAGTTTTGATAAATGTACTGATAATAAACTTCGCATGGAGTTTTGTACCCAAAAGTCTTTCTAGGTCTGTTGTTTAGGCGTTCCATAATGCTTATTCTATCTTTAGATACATTTTCAAGTGTTCATATGGGGTCATTTTTCTGCGGAGCTTCCAGTTTGGATAGTGCAGTTCGAATAATCCCTTTCAATACAACTCAAATAGAAGATTCCTTTTGAGTTGAGTAATTCAGTTGCAGACCGAATGAAATTTCTAAGATCACTCATGGTGAGGTAAGGAGCGATAAATCTCTGCAAGAATTGTATCAAACTGCTCATTAATCGAGTCAATTTCGCTCGCATCTAATGCTCTGAATTGAATGTTCTCAACATATTCCTGTGCTTCTTCGACCATTTCAGGAGCAACATCAGTTACCAGAATTGAGGCTTCGGATGGGTTGTTTATCAGTCAACTCGTTACGGTTCCTAGACCGCATCCAACTTCTAAAATAGATGGGTTTCGTCAGAGAGGTAAGGAAACAAAAGTCTCATATGAATCATCCATTCTTTTTCGTTTTTAACCATTCTTCGCGTTGAATGCAGAAGATGTTGAATGGTTGCTGGTTTTCGTCAAGCACGGTTTTCTCCAATGTCATTCTGTTCTTCATCGCAACTTTTTCAGATGCAATGTTTTCAGGGTCAATTTGAGAAATGAGATGATCGACCCAGTTCTGTTCAAATGCATAATTCAAACAGGCATTAGCCGCTTCAAAAGCATATCCTTGTCTCCAAAATTGTGGTAAAATAGAATAACTAACCTCTAGTCGTGGTTCGCCTTCAATGATTTGAATCAGTAACCCGCATTGTCCGATGATCTGATTGGTTTCTTTGTGAATCAGAACATTCATGCTTCCAAGGTCATTTTCGTAGCGATTGAATGTTTTATCGAACCATTTCTGAGTGAGTTCTTTCTTTGAAAGAGCTGGGTCCATACCAAGAAAAGTGGCTACTTCATCAGAAATAAATAGCTGGGTCCATGCTTCGAAATCATCCCATGATAGTTTTCGGAAATGTAAACGTTCAGTTTCTAAATTTTCAAGGAGGTAGTTGTTGTGATTTTCTGGTTTCATTTAGCCGAATCTCAAGTGTCTCACCGTATCTCCATTGTTGATTAATTGTTTCAATGAATCGATTCCAATTTTTAAGTGATCATCCACGAAGTCGGCAGTTACTTTTGAATCGCTCTCGCTCGTTTTTACACCTTCAGCAACCATCGGTTGATCAGAAACGAGTAGCAATGCTCCAGTCGGAATTTTATTAGCGAAGCCGACAGAAAAAATTGTCGCTGTTTCCATGTCAATTGCCATTGCACGAATTTTTTTCAAGTAGTTTTTGAAATCTTCATCGTGTTCCCAAACGCGGCGGTTGGTTGTGTAGCAAGTTCCTGTCCAGTAATCTTTGCTGTAATCTCTAATTGTTGTTGAGATTGCTTTTTGCAAGGCGAAAGCGGGTAGAGCAGGTACTTCTGGCGGAAAGTAATCATCACTCGTTCCTTCGCCACGTATTGCTGCAATTGGGAGGATAAGATCTCCCACTTCATTTTTTCGTTTCAAGCCACCACATTTCCCTAAGAAAAGAACAGCTTTTGGATTGATCGATGAAAGTAAATCCATGCATGTCGCTGCGGATGCACTTCCCATTCCAAAGTTGATCATTGTGATTCCTTGTGCCGTGGCACATTGCATTGGTTTATTCTTTCCAATCACTTCGACTCCATGCATTTCAGCAAACTTGTTCACGTAGTTGTGGAAGTTACAAAGCAAAATGTACTCTCCAAAGTTTTCGAGTTTTTCTCCCGTATATCGGGGTAGCCAATTTTCAACAATTTCTTGTTTCGTCTTCATATTTTAAGATTGATTAGTTGTAAAAAGGGAGCCCGTTTGCACGAACTCCCTCTTGTATAGTATGTGTAACGTACTAGTCTAAAGTTCCGTACATTTTTCTGTAGTACAACATTTGTTCAACAAATGTCTGATTGTTTTCAATTTTGATATCGATGATTTCGTCGCTGTCACCTTCAGTAACTGGAACGAGAACTGGATTAACAAATCCTCGGTAAGGAGCTAAATCCAATGGTTTTACTCTTTCCAAAACCTCGGCGTGAAGTGCTTGGTCTACTTTTACACCATAATCTTCAACAAGTGCTTTTCCAGCTTCGTAATCTCCTTCTGATTTGATGCGCTGAATTTCTCGTAACAACTCTCCAAAAATTACTCTCAGTTTGTCGTAATCGTTTACGTTGAAGTATGTTTTTCCGTTTCGTTTGATTTTTTCGATCACGTTGTCTTCAGCACCTCTTTCAATTGCCCAAGAAGCAACTAACTGACGATTTTGCATGTGTTCTTCCTCCACATCGTCACCTAATTCCAAGCGTTGAAGTTGCGTCATCATTCCATTTCTGATGTATCCATCGTACTCTGCTCTTCCTACGTCAAGTGTAGTGATCAAGCCTAAGTCAATCATCTTTGGATCCATAATGTAGTACAATCCAACTAAATCCGCTCGTGCTTCTTCTAAAGTACTTGCATAGTTTCTCAATGTTTCAGCTGGTTGTCCAACTCCTTTGTTGATTTGCCCAGATGCGTGACCAACTACTTCGTGAAGTGCCGTGTGTAACTTCCCAGAAAGGTAACCGTGTTCTTTCGATAGTGCAATTTCCTTTTCATCGTTAGCAAACTCATTCAAAATTCCAGGTCCTCCCGCCTTATCATAGGCGCTGATGATATTTCCAAGACTCACTGATTTCGATCCAACTTCTTGACGAATCCAGTTGTTGTTTGGTAGATTCACACCAATTGGAGTAGAAGGAGATGCATCACCAGACTCACTGGCAACTTGAACCACTTTGTAGCTAACTCCTTTCACTTCTTTCTTTTTGTGAGATTCAATCAGTGGGGAGTTATCTTCAAACCATTGAGCGTTCTCAGCAACAACTTGCATTTGCTTTGATGCTTCGAAATCTGTAATCTGAACGATGCTCTCGTAAGATGCTCGTTTTCCAAGTGCATCGCCATATGTTTCAATGAATCCGTTGATCCAATCAATATCTCCTTCAGTTGATTTCGCCCAAAGAACGTTGTAATCATCCCATGTTTTTAAATCCCCTGTTTTGTAGTATTCGATCAACTTTTCTAAGGCGTCTGCTTGAATGTCGTTTTCAGCCACTTCAACTGCTTGCTCCAACCAGTACACTATTTTCTCAATAGCTTTTCCGTATTTCCCGTCGATCTTCCAAACATCTTCAAAAGCGTTTCCATCTTTCAAGATCATTGTAGAGTTCAGTCCCAATTCGATCGGGTGATCGTTATTTGGGTCTGCTTTCGCTTTATAGTACTCATCGACCATGTTCTGAGTCACGCCAGGTCCGTAGAATCCATTTGCAGAAGCAACAATCATGTCTTTGCTCGCGTCTTTGTCTTTTCGTTTCATCGCTAAGCTTGGATCAAAGATGATATCCATTGCTTCGTTTGAAATCGTAGCTACGGTTTCTTTTACGTACCCTTTTAAGGCCATTCTGGAAAAGTTTGGTGTAAACTTATTCATCCCGTAATGGTGGTGAATTCCGTTCGCAAACCAGATTTGTTTTGCATAGACCATCAGATTCTTCCAATCATCAGTTGTCTTGTCGCCCTCGTAGTTTTCAATAACGTGCTCAAGAGCATTTCTGATTTCAAGGTTGTATGGATTGTTTTGGTCATAAATGATATCGCGCCCAGCTAATCCGGCTTGAGACATGAAGTACACTAATTTCTTTTGTTGAATTGTCAATTTATCGAAATCAACAATGTCGTAGCGGATCACTTGAACATCTGCGAAGCGATCAACTTCTTCCCCGCTTTTCATTTCAAGATCAGCATTGATTGAGCTTGTTTCTGACGCTTCAACTTCACTTTCTGCAGTTTCTCCACAGCTAAACAATAAAGTTGTAAGTACTAAACTTGGTGCTATAAGGAATTTCATGGGTTGTTAGTTTGATTTTGAGTTTCCCGAAGATACATATTTATAGAGTCACGATCAAGTTGATTTCTTTTAGCGGTAATTTGACAGGAGCAATGGCTGAATTAGCTAAGGGAGTGAGCTTCATTATATAAGAAAAGCCGCTTCAAGTATTTTTAACTCGAAGCGGCTTAAACTAACTATTGTTTGTGTTTTACTTTCTTCCGAAAACAATCACTTTTGCTTTTTTCGTGGTTAATCC
>CAJQOB010000338.1 GCA_905479845.1 uncultured Flavobacteriales bacterium | reverse complement strand
GTTAAAGTTCTTGTACACTTGAACCTTTCATTGATTTGTTTGTACTCTCGGGTAAACCCAACTAATTATGAAATTAAAAAACCTCTATTCTCAGCCTTCATGCTGACAACATTCTTTATGATGGCCCAAGACTGGAGCTCTGATGTGTACAAATACGGTGAAATCTATCCAGGATACATCGTTGACAGCAAAGGAAACAAAACTGAAGGTTTCATCAAGTATCAAAACCGATACTCACTACAAAACAACATTCTTTTCTACACAGATAAGAACGATAGAAAATCTAAGAAAAAGTACAAAGCGGAAGATTTAAAGGAGTACAAGGTAGCAGATAAACTGTACCATGTAATTCACTATTCAGGAGGTTTATTGAAAAAGCCACTTCGTGGAAACCTTGTGGTAAACGAAGCTTGTATTACAGAATACGTGTGGTACGATCGTAACGATGACTACGCAACAATGCGCAAATCAAGCGGTGAAACACAAGAGGAATTCTTAAATCGCCTGTACCCTCCAACAACATTGTTTTTGAAAGATGGTGAAGAAGACCCAAGAACGATCGCAAGTTTCGCTTTGAAATTCTCTAAGAAAATGGCTGAATGGATTGGTGACAATCTTGATTTAGCAGGAAAAGTTGCTGCGAAGGAAAAAGGATACAAAGTATTGAACCTCCTTCAAATCATCGATGAGTACAACGAATCTTGTGAGAAATAAGATGAGAATACTATCAACAACACTAATGGTCCTTGCTTTGAGCATGGGCCATTTTCTTTTCGCTCAAGAACCAGTGTATAAATGGGGGGAGCCTTGCACAAACGAAAATTTGGATCGTCAAATTGAAAAATTGCTAAATCTTGGTAATGATGGTTTTGCCGTATTAAAAAGCAAAACTGGAACTGGATTGGTAAAGACCTACTGGATCGAACAATACGACGCTAGCTTGAAACTGGTTGAAACCAATCGTGTAGATTTCGCTGGTGGAGTCATGGGCGATTCTTACGACGTCACGGATATCCACGTGGTCAATGGAAAGATCTATGCTTTCGTTGAACACTGGCACAAAGCATACGGACACAACACTTTATTGGTTCGTGAACTCTCTGTAGGTGGTAAAATGACCGAAATTGCCGAATTGGACATCATCGATGCAAAGAAGATGATGAACCGTGGAAAGCACGAAGTTTCATTTTCTGAGGACGGAACAAAGCTGGTTGTTCTTTCTCAACTTCCAGGGGTTAAAAAAACAAACGAGAACTTCAGAATTTCGTGTTTTGCCGTAGACGGAATGAAAAGACTGTGGTCGCACGAAAAGGAAACTACATGGCCTTCAAAAAAGTACTACAATCAAGAAGTATGTGTAAACAACAAAGGTGTCTCTCTTCTCTTCAAAAGAACACGGGTGAAATCAGTTTGGAATTATTCGATTTACTCGATTGGAGAGAGCGGAGATTTGACAGATCACACTGGATTATTGCTTGAAGGTCTTGAAATGGAGGACTTCCAACTGAAATTCAACTCGAAAGATGAGTTGATTGCTTATGCTACGATTACAAACAAAGGAGCTGTAGCTGAAAAGCGTGTTCATGGTAGTTGGTTCGCTAAGTTTGATACAGATATGAAGCTCCAAACTGTTCTACAAAGTGATTGGGATGCTTCTGTGCTAACTGAAGTTGGTGGAGAAAAATTGGCTGGTAAAAAAGAGCCAATGCTGAAGAATTTTACGTTGAAAGATATCCTGTTCCGCGAGGACGGAAATATGCTTGTCCTGATTGAGCAAATGCGCGCTGAAAAGGACATGATTACTGGTGCTAATCCAATACGTTATAACTACAAATGGGCTTATGGCGGTGTATTGACCTTGGCTTTAAACCCTGAATCAGGTGAAACACTTTGGTCGCAATTCTTCGATAAGAAACAGGTTACTACCAACAATCAAGATTGGGATGAATATGGATCCTTCGTTTATCACTTAAGTGGAAACAGATTGTTCGTTCTTTGGAACGCGACAGAATTATCTATTGCATCAATTCCTCCTGCAAACTGGACGGAACCAGACGGGACCCGTTACGTAAAACACAAGGCATTCGATGAGAAAACGTCGCACGGTACATTTATGCACGTTATAGAAGAGGATGGGTCGATGGCTTACGACAACCGTAAGTTCGGGTTGCCCCTTTTCACAATGCATTCTGGAGCTGTATTCCCAATGAGTATGTCGGCGCGCTTCTTCTTTGAATCTAATGGTATGCTCGTACTCCGTGCGGCCATGAATAATGGAGGAAAACGTTACCGTTACGGCTTAATTGATTTGAAGTAATTCAATTGAACTTTTACTAAAAAGGAGAGTTGTCATTGGCTCTCCTTTTTTCATGTCTAAGGGCGGTTGTTTGGTATTGATTATCAACCAATATGGAACAAACTTCGTTTAGGATCACACAACCTATTAAACTTTCACACTATGAAAATTTCATCACTTTTTATTTTTGTATTCTTTGCCCTATCTTCTTTTTCATAGGGAACAGGGGGTCGTTTCAAATGCTTGTAGCTCTGCACCAATATTGTGCGATGGCGATTCTTTTCCCTTGAGCACAGGGCCGATTCCGGCACCAGTTATTCCAGATACAAGCCTTATTTCCAACCCTTCATCCAATCCAAACCCAGGAAATTCTGGATGTTTATTACTGGGAGAATTGAACCCGAATTGGTACATCCTTGATATTGAAACTTCAGGGTCATTGGCCTTTCATTTTTCTGTTCCTGGTGGTGCTGGATTCTTCGATTGGGCTATGTGGCCATACGATTCCGCAAGTCGTCAAATGATTGCTTCTGACAGTCTCTCTCCCAATGCATGAAACTGGAATGGAACTTCAGCGGGTATGACTGGAATAGCCGATTCATCAAACTTACCAGCAACTGGTAACATGGTGAATTTTGAAGCTCCTTTCAATGTTGTTGCAGGAGAGCAGTTTATCATTTACATTAATAATGGCGCTAGTTTAGTTGGAAACATGCTGTTTACAAATACAGGTACGGCACTGCTCTGTCAATCTACCGCTGACATAAATGAAGAGACTTTCGCTAAGGAAAAAATCTTGTTAAGATCGTTGATCTCACGGGCAGAAAAGTGAAAGAACAGCCGAATAAGGTCTTGCTTTACATTTATAGCGATGGTTCTACTGAACGTGTTTTTAAACTGGAATAGCTTCGAATTGTTAACCGAACAGGTTCAACGCATAATTTTATTCATCAAAAAAGCCTGAGTCGACACTCAGGCTTTTTTAATTTGTATTACTTCGAATGGCACTATTCTCTGTGATACAGGTTTTATTTGTTGTTGTTTATTGCTGTATTTTAACTTCCGCAAGCTTCACAATCGTCACCATTGTCGATTGCGCATGCTTCTGCTTCCGCTTCTTCCAATGATTTCGCTGTTGGTGCTGCCACAACGTCTTTCTCGATCGTGAATTTGATCGCGTCTGTCGCTGCTTTCGTACGCAAGTAGTACATTCCTGTTTTCAATCCTTTCTCCCATCCGTAGAAGTGCATTGACGTCAGTTTCCCGAAGTTTGCATTCTCCATGAAGATGTTCAATGATTGTGATTGACAAATGTATGCACCACGATCCGCTGCTTGTTCAATGATTGCTTTTTGAGAAATCTCCCAAGCTGTTTTGTACAAGTCTTTCAAGTTTTGTGGAACTTCTTCGATGTTCTGAACTGATCCATTCGCTGTCATGATCTTTGTACGCATCTCCTTTGTCCATAATCCTTCGCGAACCAAGTCTTTCAATAAGTGCTTGTTTACTACGATGAACTCTCCAGATAATACACGACGTGTGTAAACATTTGATGTATATGGTTCGAAACACTCGTTATTTCCAAGAATTTGAGCTGTAGAAGCTGTTGGCATTGGCGCTAATAACAATGAGTTACGTACACCGTACTCTTTTACTTCTTCCTTCAAGACATCCCACTCCCAACGATCTGTTGGAGTAACATCCCACATGTCGAATTGGAATTCTCCACGTGATACAGGCGATCCTTCAAAT
>CAJQOB010000337.1 GCA_905479845.1 uncultured Flavobacteriales bacterium | reverse complement strand
CTCTTTTCCAACATAATGAATCGTACTTATGGGGCGCGAACCCATTTCCGCGCCCCGATTTGTCACTCTAAACTTTCTTTTTTCTTCGTCTTTTCTTCCAAGGTGCATTCTTTTGAACATCACCCGCCATGATACACCCGTAAGGCATTACTTCATCGATTACAATTCCCAAACCAAACTCATCCATTTGGTTTCTAACCGTTTCTGCACTTTTGTACGCTGTTGGAAGTTCGGTTACATCTATTTCATTCGAGTAAAACCTTACATCCAACCCTTCCGTTTCCTCAGCGAATACCTCCTCATTGGTTTTATCAGCTTTTGATTTTCTGTGCTGCGTTCTACTCATGTTTCTACCCGCTCCGTGAGGTGCAAACCCCAAGTTTTCCTTAGTTGTTACCCCTTCCACAATTAGAACTGGCTCAGCCATATTCAATGGGATCAATCGCGGTCCTGTGATATCAGGCATAAACTTCGGGTCCAATGGTGTTGCTCCTTTCGCATGGTAAAACAAATCTCCGTCTTTGAATACGAAATTGTGTTCGTTCCAGAATCGGTTTTCCTTTTCCATTTCCAGTTTTTCCAAAACCGCATCGTGCAATACTTCATGGTTCAATTTTGTCCACTTTCTGATGATTTGCAACGCTTCCCAATAGGATTTTCCTTCTTCCGTATCGAAAGGAATCCACGCATTTTGCTTTAAGGTTTGAGGCGACAATTCTTTTCTGAATCGCTCCGCTACTTTCATTCCTTTTGAGAACAAATTCGCCCCAAACCCTCTACTTCCGTGATGCGTAATCATCATTGTGTTTCCTGTCTTTTTTGACTTCCCAACAAACAAGAAATGGTTTCCATCACCTTGTGTTCCCAAATGAGAACGTGCTGATGAAATACACTTTTGATCATTCAAAAAGTAATTCGCTTCAATCTCTGCCAACAAATCCATTGGGAATCGAAATTGTGATGCTCTATCTCTACCGCCAGGTCCAAAGTGAGTGCTTTCGTGCGCGGCATCTAAAACTGCTTTGGGATCTGCTTTTCCAAAATCCGTCAGCATAACTGAGCAGCAAATATCAGCACTATGCATTCCTGGGTGGATTGCATTCTTAGCAACTGCAACGCCCCCAACTGGAATTGTACCTGTTGACCCTGTCGGACATGCATCTGGCATAATTGCTCCCTTTACCAAGGTTGGTGTTTTCATCAATTCGGCCATTGTATCGACTACTTTCGTCACATTGTCTACTTCCAACCCGTTTTCAGGTCGGATATTGATTTCAAAATGAACTGGTTCTGAATTTAATTCTATTGTTGGTGGTGATTTGAACTGTTCCAAGTAATCTGACAATTCTGCTCCTTCCAATTCGTTCTCATTTATATGTTCGATGGCTTCTTTAAACCACTTTCCCGGTTTAAATCCCAATTCAATCAATGTGTTCCCGTTTGTTTTCATAATTTCTTTCTTTAATTACTCCGCCGACCGAATTGTCGACGGAGTTACCTGCTTCAAATATGTCCATAGGAATAAATGAACAAGACAAAGGTTTCAAACAACTGCGCAATTATTTTGCGTAGTTAAAAATCAATGAGTATTTTCTCCAAAAAAAGGTCATGGCGCAGAACAAAAATGCTCTTATTCGGTACCGAACAATTGATAAATGCCTCCAGAATTCTTACCGAACCTGGACGCTAAACGATTTGATTGAGGCCTGTTCTGATGCGCTTTACGAGTACGAAGGGAGAGATGTTAATGTCAGTAAGAGGACAATACAACTCGACATTCAGCTAATGCGAAGTGATAAATTGGGGTACAATGCTCCGATCGAGGTTTACAGCAAGAAATTCTATCGCTACTCCGATGAAGATTACTCCATAACGGAAATTCCATTGAATGAAACTGACATGAACGTGCTGTCAGAAACGGTGGAGATGCTAAAGCAGTTCAAAGACTTTTCCCTCTTTTCAGAATTGGGAGGAATCATTCAACGGTTGGAAGACAAAATCTACACGGAAAAAACACATCAGCCTTCCATCATTCATTTAGATAAAAACGAGCACCTGAGAGGTCTCGAACACCTAGATATTCTGTATCAAGCCATATTAAAGAAAATGGTTCTCACGTTGACGTATCAATCATTCAAAGCACGAGAGCCACAGCAATTTACTTTTCACCCCTTCATCTTAAAAGAATTCAACAACCGCTGGTTCTTAGTAGGTAAAAAGAAAGCAAGTGCTGTTATCATGACCTTAGCTCTGGATCGTATTCTGGCAATAGATTTCAATACCAAAGTCGACTATATTGATGAAGACTTCAATGGTGACACTTACTATGAAAATACGATTGGCGTAACGGTGATGGGAGAACAGTACGTGCAAAAAGTTGTTTTAAAGGTCAATCGACCACACTCGCCATATGTACTAACAAAACCATTACACCATTCACAACGCTTAATAAAAGAGCTAGGAAATGGAGCTATTCTAATCGAATTAAACGTTCATCATAATTATGAATTAGAGCGAATTATTCTTGGTTTTGGGGATGGTATCCACGTGGTTGAACCTCCCACTCTACGACAGAGTATTCTTTCTCGTTTACAGAATGGAGCAGATCTATACCGAACAGAAATGAGTGAGGCAGGGTTGAAAAAAGCCAAACGGAATCTACGTCAACGTGGGCATAGCATACTAAATGATATTTACACACAGCGTGAAATCAAGAAAGTGCTCAATATTCTAAAGAAATATTTCAGCGAATCGAATGAACCTACTTACGGAAAACGCAAGCTTTTGACAGATATCCCTTCCTTGAAACCTTTAGTTCTAAACGAAAACCTTTTGGAAATCATTCGGTTTCTGGACCCTGATGCCTTTCTAACCAAAGCTATATATTTCGACAAACCTCAAACACAAAATTGGGCCGTTGGGTGGCACCAAGATATTCCAATCAACGTGAAAGCAAAAATTCCAAGCGAAGGATACTCTTCTTGGACATTTAAAAAAGGAATTAACTGCGTATGCCCACCTGAAGAAGTCCTTCACAATATCTTCACGCTCCGAATTCACCTTGATGATACTCACGAGCAAAATGGAGCACTAAAAGTTATTCCTGGTTCACACAAGCAAGGTTTTTCAGATGAAGAAATCAATACAATTACGGCTAACTCTAACCCAACGACATGCTCAATTGGATCCGGTGGTGTACATTTAATGAAGCCGTTGATTTTACACTCCTCTCCTAGAGCAACAACACAAAAAAAACGACGTGTTATTCATTTGGAGTTTAGTTCCATGGAATTGCCGGGAGAGATGGAATGGTTAGAAAGAATTGACCTTTAAGTTGTACGAGTTCTGAAAATCAAGACCCTCCTCTTCCATTTCGTTTCTTCTCTTCAATCCAGATTGACATGTACCGTGATGCTTGATTTGATTCATTTTGGAGAATCAAACTCACAAGTGATTTACTTCTGTGATCATTCAAGTCGTTTAGCTGTTCCAAACAGCTACCTAGCTTCGTTGCAAAGGATTTTTTTGTGAAACGTTTTTCGATTAAATCAAACCCTCTTTTTTGAGACTGTTCCCACTCCTGCTGATCGAGATATAATCGAGCCGCTTTATCAGCGAAAGCTTCTGGGTCATCTTCAATAAAACCTCCCCACAATCCATCCGTCATTCCTTCCGACCCAATATTTGTTGTAACCGATGGTGTTCCACACACCATAGATTCGAGTAGTTTCCCTTTAATTCCTGCTCCAAATCGAAGAGGCGCTAAACTTACCCTTGATTTAGCAACAACCTCAAGGGCATCATCCGCTCTCCCTTTTACCAAAAACCCCTGCTTTTCATTGGCCAACTGATATACTTTTTCGCTACAATATGCTCCATAAATAGTAAGCTTCGCTTTAGGCACTTTCTTTCGAATCAAGGGCCAGATAGTTGATTTCAAATATCGAACGGAATCCCAATTGGGTTCATGCCAAAAGTTCCCTATGAAAATGAAGTTATTCCGGTCCTCGAAAGACAGAGTTTCGTATTCATTCTTCGGTGCATAAAGCGGCAGGTGAACTAACTTTTCCGCTGGAATTTGGTACTCCCCGGTTAATAAACTCACTTCGAAATCGGAAACCATCAATGAAATATCACTTCTGTAAATAGATGCGAGCTCACGTAGCTGCAAATCCGAGCGAAGCGTAGATAAATCTACTCTTTGGCTTTGTTTAAGCGCTTTGTGCCTCGCTTCTCGCAAAAAGTGTAAATCCTCAGTGTTGAGTATTCGAAGAGCGCTCGGACAAGAGTCCATCACTCGCCAAGCAAACTGCTCTTCCGTCATAAAACGATCGAAAATCACAAGGTGTGGATCCAATTTTTCAATAAACTCATTGAAAGAGCTATCGTTCAATTGAACGAAAGAGCATGATAAGTCTAACGGTGCAAGATCCTCTTGGTAGAACGAATCCTTAGCTGAGGATACAAAAGTCACCTCATCTCCTCTATCAATAAAGTAATGAATCAACTGCATCATACGGGTTCCTGCTGCAGACGACTTCGGTTCAGGCAAAACCTTTCCTATGATGAGGATTCTTTTCAATACTCTATCCTAAAGTTGATTATTCTTTCAATTTGAATACGCGCTTAATCGTTCCATCACTGTAAATGTAAATCAACGGAGTGTTTGGAAGCGCAGGAGTTTCTCTACCAAGTAGGTCCACTACTTTTACAAGCTTTGCTGGGCCCGTCGTTAACTCATCCATATCGGCAAGATCTACCAAATGACAAGATGAAGTATCAATTTCTATCGTTTCGCACAAATTGGAGTAAGTGATTTTCACAGCGTAATGTCCAACTGTCGATGCTGTGTACCACTGGTTTGTTTCTCCAGGTATTTCCGCATAGTTATTATCACAATCCAGCCACTGATAGGTAGCACCGCTCATATCGGCTGTCAATAAAGCTCCTGTCTGCGTCACATCATTGTCAATTCCTGAAATACAATCAATGTACATACAAGTTGAGGTATCCACTTGTGTTCCGAAACAATCCGTAAAGGTCAACTCTACGGCATAAAACCCTGTTGAATCCGCTGAGTAGTCCTGGTAAATTGCCCCTGGGATTGGTGCATAGTTTGCGCTGCAATCAAGCCATTGATAGGACGCTCCATTTAGCTGAGCAGAAAGAATAACTGTCGTTTGATCAATATCTACATCATTATTGATCGGTCCTCCGCAGACCACGTTGAAGTTTACAATTGGATCGTACAAGGCATTCGCAACAGCATACGGCGGGTATGTCACACTCGCACAGGTTAATTGGGGATTGTTTAAGATGTTTAAGTCAAGATCTTGACCGTTGTTAGCGACGAGGCAAGTCAAAGAGTTATCGTGCGCATAAAGTGTTACTAGGTCTGGATTCTGAGTAATGTCAACATGTGTTAACAAGTTGCCGTTACATTGTAATTCTGTCAATCCGCTATGTTGGGACACATCTAAAGTTGTCAATTGGTTTTCGTGACAATGCATAAAGGTAATTCCGGATGTTGTACCAAGGTTGAGTGTTGCGAGCTGGTTATATTGACAAAAGAGAATTCCCAACTGCGAATTCGTTGCTAAGTTCAGTGATGAAATTTGATTGTTATTACAGCGTAAGTCGTTCAACAATGGGTTCATCGAAACATCCAAAGCTGTCAATTGATTGATTTGACAGTGAAGTTTGAATAGTGCTGGAAGCCCACTCACGTCTAGGGATGTCAATTGATTACCACTACATCGGAGGTCATTCACATTTGTATTACCCAATCCAACGATTGACGTTAACTGGTTGTTGTAACAGAAAAATGTCGTTAGTGAAGTATTGTTTGAAACATTTAGAGACGTCAGCTGGTTATCATTACAGCGTAAATCTGACAACATTGTGTTTTGTGATAAGTCTAGTGATGTCAATTGGTTCTGAAAGCAGAACAGCATAGTAAGAGACGAAAAATCTTCAATTCCTGTGAGGTCTGCAATGTTGTATCCCCACACAATTAATGATCCTACCCCGCTAATGTTAGCGGTAGTCACGTAATCATCGTTCGCGACTCCATTTCCCATTCCGTTGGCCTCAAGGTAAGCTTCAAAGTTGTTATCAGGAACGTATGTTTGTTGAGCTGTAATTGTTCCGACGAACAAGAATGTCGAAATCAAGAGTAGTTGTGCCAATGAATTGATCATGGAGCAAAAGTAAATCTTTATCAATGGAAAGCCAAGTTTGGGTTTAGGAATAGACACATGCGGCTGATTTTGTTAAAATCGGTGAGGTGTCATGAGCTGAGGCACTCAAAGCTCACTTCTAGTATCCTCCCCACTTTCTCATGGTAGAAATAATATGTGGCTTAACATCAGTACGAATTGCCCGTTTCGTTCTTCCTGTTCCAAACTGATTATCGTAATTGGTTTCTGCGTGTCGAATATGAGCTTCAACAGCTAAATCAATCATTTTCTTATCAAACTCCTTGGCTTTTGCTGTTCTTCCAACGCGACCGCTGTGTTTTTCACAAGCATGTTTCGCAATTGCTATCTCCCTATTTTTAGGACAATTTGGATAAAACTTTCTAATAGCTTTTGAAAACTCAGCAATGTAAATCTTGTCTTGCTCAGCTCTTTTTACGGCTGCCTTTTCATTCTTAATTGCTCTCTCCGCTTGATCCGCTTCACACTCGCGCTGCGCTTTTAAAATCGCCTCTGCTTCGACGTACTGTCCTCTTCGTTCAAAGCGTTTTCTTCTACGATTCCAGGCGAATACAACGCCACAATAACTCGAATGCTTTTTTGAACGTCTTGTTAAGGCTGCATTTCCCGGTTTTAAAAAGGTCGCTTTGACATATGGCGAGCATGAAAAACAGGTTCCCCTGTGCTTTTCTGATTCAGCCACAAAAGCTTCGCCTAACCCTATTCGCTTATTACAAGCAGAGCATTTTAGCGTTTCCTTTTTGGTTAAAAAAATGTCCATTTATTCTTGATGCAGTTGTTGAGAGATTACTTCCCGATACAAAACTTACTAAAGATATTCCCCAGCAAATCATCCGTAGAAATATCACCCGTAATCGTTCCCAACTCGAACATTGCCTGACGAATATCAATTGCTACCCAATCGGCTGAAACATTGGTTTCCAAGCCGTTCAGTGCATTTTCTAAGGCTTCAGATGTTTTCATTAATGCATCATAATGGCGCGCATTTGACACTATCGTTTCGTTGGCCATGTCGAAACCATCCGTGACAGAATTAACCATCCACGCCTTCAAAGACTCAATATTCTCTCCTTCCTTTGCACTTATGGCAATTCCTTCGGAAGACGAAGTAAGATCTGATTTATTGACGATTAATTGAATTCGTTTATTTGGGTGGCGTAATTTCAACTCTTCCACCCATGTTTTCACATCATTGATGCTGTTTTCAACTGAAGCATCCGCCAAACAAAGGACAATTTTTGCCTGCTCAATTTTCTCCTTCGAGCGCTCAATTCCCATGGCTTCGATTTCCTCAGCCCCTTCACGAATCCCAGCTGTATCAATCAATCGGAATAATATTCCTTCGATATTAAGTGTTTCTTCAATCACATCTCGAGTGGTACCAGCAATGTTACTTACAATTGCTCGATCATCTCCCAATAACTGATTCAACAATGTGCTTTTCCCTGTATTCGGTGCTCCAACAATGGCAACAGGAACGCCTTCTTTGATCGCGTTTCCAAGTTCAAAAGACTCTGCCAGTCGTTTCACGTAGGCAAGCACATTTGTTACTAGCTCTTTCAATTCAGTTCTGTCGGCGAACTCTACATCCTCCTCGGCAAAGTCCAGTTCCAATTCCACTAACGACGCAAAATTTATCAACTTTTCGCGCAAGTCTTTTAGCTCAGAGGAAAACCCTCCACGTAATTGTTTCAAGGCAATATCATGTGAACTTCTGGATTGTGCAGCAATCAAATCTGCCACCGCCTCTGCTTGAGACAAATCCATTTTTCCGTTCAAGAACGCTCGTTGCGTAAACTCTCCTGGGTTCGCCATTCGGCACCCATTCTTGGTGAGTACTTGAATAATTTGTTGCTGAATAAATGGTGATCCGTGACAAGCAATTTCTGCACTTTCCTCGCCTGTGAAACTTCTTCCTTCGGCGAAAATGGTAATTAGTACCTCATCAATCAACTTACTGTCATTGGAAATAGTCCCAAAATGAGCAGTGTGTGATTCTTTTCCATCCAAGGGTTTTGAGAAAATCTTTGAGACGATTTCCCAGGATTTACTCCCTGAAACACGGATAACGCTAATTGCTCCAACACCATTTGCTGTTGCAAGTGCACAAATTGTATCTTGATGATTCAACATGGTGCAAAAGTAATGCTTGTTACAGTTTATCTCCTCACTGTTTCCTAACTTTATCAATAAAAGAACCTATGAGCACTAGCGCGATTATCATTCTTGCCGTTATCATCCTGCATTTCGTGGTAGGAATTGGGTATTTGATGTACAAAATGAATGGCAAAAAATAGAAAGAACCGCACTTTTGGATCCAACTCTTTCACCCTCATTATTGTAACTTAATCAGAAAATGTAAATCTTTCCATCGTTAAAACAGCTCCGCGTAGTTGTCGAAACTGCTTCATAGTACTCTGAGCTGGTGTTTTGGTATACAAGGAACGCGAACAACACTGTTTAGTTGCACAATAGTGAGAATAATTTCCCGAAAAACTCAACTCTTTACACATATTTATTACGGTTTTGGCGGTTTATCGGTTTTTTTGTTTTACAAACAGAAGCTTTTTGACGTATTTCACGTCCTTTTTAACCTAAAAACAGAAATGACGCTTCCTCATTTGGTCTCATTTAACCTTACACAATGAAAAATATTAATTATATTTACCGTGGTAACTATTTATGTTATGAGTGAACAAAGAAGAAGTTTTATAGGAAAAATGATCGCCGGTTTCGCTGCGCTCCCATTATTGGGAGCAACAGGATCAAAGCAAAAGCACTCCAGCGAAGAAAAAGAAGAAGAAAAAATGAAAAATATAATCAAACGTACGCGAGCACTCGGGTTTCAGTGGGAAACAGCTGACCCTTTTCTGTTTTGCGTCCATCATGAAGACAAATACCCTGCGGGAAATGAGGAAATGGCTCCAGACCCAGAATCACTGAAAGGGAGACATATTGGACAAGATTTCATACTGAAAGACGGTTGGCGTATGTACCACGGAAGCACTATTCCTGGTTTTCCCGGTCATCCGCATCGTGGATTTGAAACAATCACAGTTGTTCGTGAAGGTGTTGTGGATCATGCGGATTCAACAGGAGCTGCTGGACGTTACGGGAATGGTGATGTTCAATGGATGACAGCAGGGAAAGGAGTTCAGCACTCAGAAATGTTCCCTTTGATTCATTCCGATAAGGGAAATGATATGGAGCTGTTTCAAATTTGGTTAAACCTTCCCAAAAAGAGTAAAATGGTTGAGCCACATTTTAAAATGTTATGGCAGGAAGATTTACCCATCGTTTCTTTGGATCAAGACAGAGTAAGAATCGAAGTGATTGCGGGAAAAATTAACAGTCAGTTGGCACCAAGTCCACCTCCCAATTCTTGGGCTTCGGATGAAGAAAATGCCGTAGGTGTTTTCAATATTCACCTTGACCCTGACGGAAGTTTTGAGCTTGGAGCAGCAGGAGAAGGAATCAATCGAACAGTATATTATTACGAAGGAAACGACCTCGCTATTGGAGAGGAAATGATCCCTCACTAACACGCAGCAGAAGTCGACCCAACCCAAAAATTGATTTTCAAAAACGGAAGTGAAGCATCAAAAGTGCTGATTCTTCAAGGAAAACCAATAGATGAACCTGTGGTTCAGCATGGACCGTTTGTGATGAACTCTCGTGAAGAAATTCAACAAGCGTTTGAAGATTACCACGCTACGCAATTTGGCGGATGGCCTTGGGAAAAGTACGATCAAGTTCATGATAAATCAAAAGGTCGGTTTGCCTTGCACGCCGATGGAACAGAAGAAGTTAAATAGTCATGCATCGATAAAGCGTTTGACTCTATCCACTCCAACTTACGCATTTACGGAGATTTCGCGTATCTTTGTTAAATGTTTGGTTTTCAACTATTAACAAAGGATTCTGGATGTGGAATCTACTTGAAAGATGAACAAGTCATCGTAAAACAGCAACCTGCTTTATGGATTCCAACTGCTCGATTTGTCTTACTGTTAACCGCAGGTATACCCTTGATCTTTGGTGTTGTTTCTCTTATCTCGCATTTCCAAGGATCTGATTTGAGTCTCACGATAAGTCTTGTTTTCATTATTATCGGCACTCTTTTCGGGTTCATTTATGTTCTTATCAATCGATATTCGAAAAAAATAAATGCGCTTTCACCTTCAGAATATAAGACCATTTGCACCTTTGACTTGAAGAACGCAGCTTTACTTGACGGTGCTGGTAATACTCTGGATTCTTTGGGAAACATTTCTGTCGAGCGCGAATTTCAATTAACATCAAGCTCAAAGAAGTTGGTTGTTCGCTATTCAAGTGGAAGCATCATTCTTGTCAAAGGAAACACTTTCGCAGGTGGCACCGCTTCACTCGAAAACGTCTTTCGGAAACTAGGATTAATGAAATAACATTACAATTAGAAAATGACCCTTTATTGGCTTCTTTGCTCTGTATGGAATTAACAGCTATCTGGTTAAATAGACACCGTTCACAGATGATTCCGTTCTGCTAATCGAATAAAGCAAAATTCTGATCTGATCTAACTTTAAAGCGACTAATTTTGTTCCTGTAATCAACGCTCAATGAGCTAGATTATGTCATAATGATAGTGGTTAAGTATTTAGAATGGTGGCTCTAAAACATTAAAAGTCCTGACGGAAATGTCAGGACTTTTATTTTTACTGAGAAATTAGTTAAAGGTTGATTACATTGTTGTCATTCAAAATGTAATTGACTTGTACGTGAGGAATAGCTGGGGCTAGATAAGTTATATGCTATATCGTAAAAAAGGATTTTCCCACGTACTTTCTATTCTCAAGGGTATGACCTTGAAGTAGCATTGGTAACACCAACATCTGGATCTACGCAAGCTGCATCTGCTGCTGTTCCTGTTGAATTCACAATTACGAATAACAGACCAACAACGATTCCTACTGGAGATACTTTGTTTATTGGTTACTCGAAAGGAACAACAGCAGCATTCAGCCTTACAAATATTGCTGGTCAAGCATCTGGATTTATTCTTCAATCTGATTTAACGTCTGGTACAACGATGACTTCTGGATCAAATGATTTCGATCTTTCTTCTTTCGTGAATGGAGATACAGTAATCGTGATTTGCTACGGATCAGGAGTTGCTTCTCTTTCTGGAGCTGATCCAAATGACGCCAACCCTGTAAACAACCTTGATTTGTTTTTCGTTGGAGCACCTTCTAGCATTGAGGAATTGAGCACTACAGTATCTGTTTATCCAAACCCAGCTGTTGATGTACTTAACGTAAACTCATCTGAACCAATTGAAAACATTACTGTTATTGGACTTGATGGAAGAATTGTCCTTGAAGCAGGTACAGTTTCTTCGATTGATGTTTCTAACTTGAAAGAAGGTAAATACATTTACACTATCACGACTGTATCAGGAGCAATTGTTACTGATTCTTTTGTGAAGTTGTAGCACACAAAGTATTGTAAAAGCCCAAAATCCAAGAGTGGATTTTGGGCTTTTTTGTACTCCGTAATTTCTTTTAAAAGTTTATTTCAGCATGATTCGTTCAGTAGAACGCTGACCTGCATATGTCAACTCAATAATATAAATCCCTGCTTGCAATGAAGAAATGTTCGTTTGTTCGTTTGATATAAGCTCCTGAACGAGGCGCCCATTCAAATCTCTCAATTCAATTGATTCGAACTCAAGATCTGAAACAACTGAGAAAAACCCATCTGATGGATTAGGGTAAATGGAGTAAACCACCTTTTCCTCTGTCAAACTAGCACAAGCATCTACCAATACTGTCTGAAATGCTTGATCAGAGCAACCGTTTGGATCGGTGTAATCATACGTGATCGTATGTGTTCCAACTCCTGCCGTTGATGGTGAGAATATGTTTCCCGTTACTCCAGGTCCAGAATAAGTTCCCCCAGATGGTGTTGATACCAATGTGTAATCCGGGTTGAAAGCGCATTGATCAGGAATTGCGTCGAATGTCACCGTTGGCGCTTGATTTACAAGAATTGGCTCAGTTGCTGTGTTTAGACACCCATTAACGTCAACAAAAGTATACGTAACGTCCGTCGATCCCGCTCCTACAGTTGAAGGGTCAAAAGTTCCTCCCGACACACCTGTTCCAGAATAGTTTCCTCCCGTTGGTAATCCACCAGTTAAGGTAACGGATGTCCCGTTAGAACACACATCGGAAAAAGAACTTAACGTTACCGTAGGTAAAAGCATGAATAATTAAATCGGAACCTACCGTTGCGGGGTCAGAAGCAACAACTCGAACTCTATATCCGTTTCCTGCAGGAGTTGTTCCTGGCACTATCGCTGTAATCAATTGAGCCGCTGACATTGAAGACGTCAGTGTTCCAATGGGTGTTGGCGCAGCAAACCTGCTCCATCTGATAATTCAGCCGTAAACACATTACCCGTGTTATACGTTCCCGTAGCGTCAAATGAAACTTGAAGTGTTGTAATGTCTCCAAAACACCAAGCTCCTTGAGGTTGAATATCTGTTGTAGTAATTGAATTCGTTGCACCCATTCCCGTAACAATAATTTCATCAATTGAGAATGCTGGGTCAGCCGCAGTAGCCGCAGTATTATTTACAAAGCGATAAGCAAACTGCAATGATGTTTGATTATCCCAAAGAGGATCTGAAATTGCTGTTTGAGACCAACTGGTAACATTATTGAAGTTGCTTTGCTTAAGCACCCATGTCGTTCCTCCGTCTAAACTGTAGTAGATTTCTCCATAACCGTCAACGCTTCCTGCACACATCCACCAGTGAACGAGTTGTTCACCAACCAAGTGTTAAAGGTTGATGCTCCTCCCAAATCTGAAGTATTCAAGGTAAATGTATTACCTGTTTCAAAGTTTTCCTGATAAATAGTGGTTTGTGAAAATCCGAATGCTGCAAAAAGCGTGGACCCAAAAAGTAGTAGTCTTTTCATAAATAGTTGGTATTAATGTGAAAACAATATAGTGCAATCTTTGTTGATAGAAAACCGTAAACTATCCAGAAACAGTTGGTTAGCGCTTCTTTTGAAAGAACTTTTGCAAGAGTTCTTTTCCTTCATTCTCAAGGATCCCTCGGACGATTTTCGTTTTCGGATGATAGAGCTCACCAACCGTACTCGCTCCACGTTTTTCATCGCTGGCAGCAAATACAATTTTATCAACCTGCGACCAGTACAGGGCTCCGGCGCACATAACGCACGGTTCCAATGTAATATACATTGTGCATCCTTTGAGGTATTTTCCTCCTAAGAAATCAGCCGCAGAAGTAATCGCTTGCATCTCTGCATGTGCCGTTACATCATTCAACTTTTCTGTGAAGTTGTGCGCCCGTGCAATTATTTGATCATTGGCAACAACAACCGCTCCTACAGGAATTTCATCTGCATCGAAAGCTTTTTGTGCTTCTTCGAGCGCTTTTTTCATGAAGTATTCGTCGTTGTATGGAGTAATCATGATTCGAAATTAAACAATTCAAACTAATCGGATGAATCCGTACATTTATCCCATGAATCAAATTCCCGCTTCACTTCAAAAAGGCGACCTCATCGCAATCGTGGCTCCAGCAAAAGCAATAGAAAGCGAGCACGTTTATTTTGCCAAGTCCTTTTTTGAAAAAGAAGGGTTTCAAGTGGAAATTAGCCCCAACTGCTTGGGAGAATACGATTACTTCTCTGGTGACATTCCAAATAGGCTGCATGATTTTCAAACAGCTTTGGATAAGCCCGAAGTTAAAGCGATTGTGTGTGCTCGTGGCGGGTATGGCTGCGTGCAATTGTTGGATAGAATTCAGTGGGCCTCGCAACTGCGTGAACCAAAATGGATTGTTGGTTTTAGTGACGTAACGTATTTCCATCAACGCATGCAAATGCATGGAATTGCAAGTATTCATGGTACGATGCCTCTTAATTTTCAACGGAACTCGGAAGAGTCGCTTTCAACATTAGTTGATTGTTTAAAAGGTCAAGCTTCAGCTATTTCTTGGGGAAGAAACCCTCACAACAAAGTCGGAAGCGCGACAGGAAAACTAGTGGGAGGAAACTTATCCATTCTAAACGCATTACTTGGAACAGATGATCAAATCAATTTTGAAAATACCATTCTGTACATCGAAGATATAGGTGAGCCTATTTACGCAATTGACCGTATGTTTTACGCATTTTCGAAAGCTGGGGTTTTAGAGAAAATCAAAGGACTTGTTGTGGGTGGAATGACTAAACTTTCTGACACTGCTGTTCCCTATGGAAAATGTTATGAAGAGGTCATTCTTTCTCATTTCGATTTCCGTAGAATTCCTATTGCTTTTGATTTGCCTTCAGGCCATATCAACGATAATCGGGCACTGATTCTAGGTAAAGAGACAAGGCTAGATACTTCAGAAAACAAAATCGTACTGAGTCCACTATAAGTTTAACACAGTATCTGTTTCTAAGGACGGATTACAAAATCACAAACCGTCTACGAATCGTTTGCCCTTTGAATGAAATTACCGCGATGTACGTTCCCATCCCTAAGTCATTGAGGTCAATTCCCTTTTCACGAACCTCCCAAGTGCCAACATACGTTCCTGTCGCACTTACTATTTGACATATTGATCCTTCAGGAGCATTAATATAAACATCATCAACTGATGGGTTTGGAGAAACGACGACTTCGTAAGATGCCAATTCTCGTTTCTTATTAATGTCTTCGATTTGATTTCCCGTGGATTGGGCAAAACTTGTTCCGCTCAGCAAAAGCAGAGCTAAAAGGGTTGACTTTTTCATTTTTGGAGATTTTCAGTTCTTAATAATAGAACGTACACTCCAAATAGTGTTACAAAAAAACCGCCCCAAACATTGTCAAGGGCGGCTTTGTAACTTTTACTCTTTATTTAAAACTTGTAGAACACACCAATATTAGGACTGGTCGTAGAAAAATTCTCTACTTCATCTAGTATTTCGTTCTTGTAAAAAGCAAAACCATATTTGAAATTAAAGTTAACTCCAATATTATCCGTTACTTGGTAATCTGCGCCAACAACTGGTGCCAATGAGAAGTACGTTTCAGATGTCTTTGAATTCCCTACTTTTGCTCCTATTCTCATCGCTCCAAGGTGCAGTCCTAAATACGGACGAAACTTACCCTCCAAAAACGAGTACTCTCCGAGAACTGAAATAGGTGCCGTACTAGAACCATATTTTAATCCTAAAAGTTCCTCTGTTTTTTGATAGAACCCTAAATTAACTCCCGCACGGATTTGGTCAGTTACATCGTACTTAAAATTAACTTCTCCTCCGAAAAGTCCCTCTGCATTTTCTTCTGTTGACTTCAACAATCCCCCGCCTAATCCAACAGACATTTGCGCCATTGAACTGAAAGAAACAATTGATAAACAGACAACTAAAATTGAATAAATCTTTTTCATTATATCTGTTTTTGGTTGGGAGTAAAGTTAAATTAAAAGATGTTTAGCATGTTCTTCTAGGCTAGATTTTGATCCAATTTTCGACGGAAACACGAAAATACTAGATGGAACAATTATTTAAACTAAATCTAAATAAGGAATTTTCAGCCTTAAATGTAGATGAACTGTTAAATTTGCGTAACGTATACTTCATTTATATCAAACATGAGTAATTCAGGACTTTTAAAATCTTCCATTGCACGAAAAGTGGCAATGGCGCTATCTGCGTTTTTCCTAATGTTTTTCCTGCTTCAGCACCTAACGATCAATATGACATCGGTGTTTAGTGCTGGGAAATTCAATGAGATATCGCACTTTATGGGTACGAACTTCTTGGTTCAGTACATTCTCCAACCCATTCTAATCTTCGGTGTTGTTTTTCACTTCGTGATGGGAATCATTCTTGAACTTAAGAATAGAGCATCGAGAGATGTTCGGTACGTAAAGTACAAGGGGGCAGCAAGTGCAACATGGATGAGCAGAAACATGATCTGGACGGGATTAGTGATTTTGGCCTTTACAGGACTTCACTTTTACGATTTCTGGATTCCAGAATTAAAAATCAAATTCATTGATGGAGATTGGACAGGAGCCTTAACAGAAGGAGGAGAGCCTATTCGTTACTTCGACCACTTAACGCATAAGTTCATGGAGCCTATTCGTGTTGGTTTATACTGTGTGTCATTTGTATTCTTAGGGTTACACTTGCACCATGGGTTTGGTTCAGCTTTCCAATCAGTTGGAGCGAACAACAAATACACAAAAGGACTTCAAAAATTTGGTGTAGCATTTTCAATCTTGGTTCCACTAGGATTCATTTTTATTGCACTCTTTCACCATTTTAATCATTAGTAAACGCAGCTAGTATGGCAACTTTAGACGCAAAAATTCCAAAAGGTCCAATTAAGGATAAATGGACAAATCATAAGAATAAAATTGACCTTGTGAACCCTGCCAATAAACGTTTAATTGACGTTATCGTTGTGGGAACAGGTTTGGCTGGAGGATCTGCTGCGGCATCATTGGCCGAAATGGGATACAATGTGAAAGCATTTTGTTTCCAAGATTCACCTCGTAGAGCTCACTCGATTGCAGCACAGGGAGGAATCAACGCAGCAAAGAACTATCAAAATGATGGTGATTCTGTTTACCGTTTATTCTACGATACTGTAAAGGGTGGAGATTACCGCTCTCGTGAGGCAAACGTTTATCGTTTGGCTGAGGTTTCGGCAAACATCATCGATCAATGTGTAGCGCAAGGTGTTCCTTTCGCTCGTGAGTACGGTGGATTGCTTGACAACCGTTCATTTGGTGGTGTACTTGTTTCGAGAACTTTCTACGCGAAAGGTCAAACAGGTCAGCAGTTATTGTTGGGAGCATACTCAGCAATGAACCGCCAAATTGGAAAAGGAAAAATTAAAATGTACAACCGTCACGAAATGCTCGAGTTAGTGAAGGTTGATGGTAAGGCTCGTGGAATTATCGCACGTAACCTGGTGAATGGAGAGATTGAGCGTCACTCAGCACATGCTGTAGTCATTGCTTCTGGTGGGTACGGAAACGTATTCTTCCTTTCAACAAATGCAATGGGATCGAACGTAACTGCTGCCTGGAGAATTCACAAAAAAGGAGCTTACTTCGCTAACCCTTGTTATACGCAAATTCACCCGACGTGTATTCCTCGTTCAGGTGATTACCAATCGAAACTGACATTGATGTCGGAGTCGTTGCGTAACGATGGACGTATCTGGGTTCCTAAGAATATGGAAGACGTTCAAGCTATCCGAGATAGAAAATTGAAGCCAACAGATCTTCCAGAAGAAAAACGCGACTATTACTTAGAAAGAAGATATCCTGCTTTCGGGAACTTGGTTCCACGTGATGTTGCATCTCGTGCTGCAAAGGAGCGCTGCGATGCAGGTTACGGAGTAAATAAAACGGGAGAAGCGGTTTATTTGGACTTCTCATCAGCGATTAAACGTTACGGAAGTGAAAAAGCACTTGTTTCAGGTGAAAAGAACCCTTCTGATGCACGCATCATTGAGCTAGGAGAAGGCGTTATTGAAGCGAAGTACGGAAACCTATTCCAAATGTATGAGAAGATCGTTGACGAAAACCCATACAAGACTCCAATGATGATTTACCCAGCCGTTCACTATACAATGGGTGGTATTTGGGTTGATTACAACTTGATGACAACAGTTCCTGGTTGCTACGCTGCCGGAGAGGCTAACTTCTCAGATCACGGAGCTAACCGCTTAGGGGCTTCTGCTTTGATGCAAGGTCTTGCCGATGGATACTTCGTTCTTCCATACACAATTGGTGATTACTTATCTGGTGATATCCGAACTGGAGAAATTGCTACGGATACTCCTGAATTCGAAGAAGCTGAAAATGCTGTAAAAACGCGCATCGATGGTTTCATGAATAACAAAGGAACTAAGTCGGTTGATTACTTCCACAAACAACTTGGAAAAGTAATGTGGGACAAGGTTGGAATGGCCAGAAACGAAAAAGGATTAAAAGAAGCAATCACGGAAATTCGTGAGATTCGCGAGGCGTTCCGTAAAGATGTTATGATTCCTGGAACAGCCAATGAAATGAATCCAGAATTGGAGAAAGCACTTCGTGTTGATGACTTCCTTGAACTTGGAGAGTTGTTTGCCAAAGATGCTCTTGAAAGAACAGAATCATGTGGAGGTCACTTCCGTGAAGAATCTACTGAGGTAGGTGGTCCACAAGACGGTGAAGCAAAACGTGATGATGAAAACTTCGCATATGTTGCCGCTTGGGAATACACTGGAGAGCCGAGCAATGCTGTAATGCACAAAGAGGAATTAGAGTTTAATGATATTGAACTGAAACAACGTTCATACAAATAAGAAAGCAATGAAAGTTACACTTAAAGTCTGGAGACAAAAAAGCGCAAGCGATAAGGGTAAAATCGAGACATACAAGCTTGATAATGTATCTGAGCATATGTCATTTCTAGAAATGATGGACGTTTTGAATGAGCAGTTGATTTCCGAAGGAAAGATTCCTGTAGCATTCGATCACGATTGCCGTGAAGGAATTTGTGGAATGTGTTCTATGCATATTAATGGCGAGCCTCACGGTCCAGATCGTGGTGTTACTACTTGCCAATTGCACATGAGAATGTTCAACGATGGAGATACAATTTATATTGAGCCATTCCGTGCAAAAGGATTCCCTGTAATTAAAGATTTAGTTGTTGACCGTTCAGCATTCGAACGTATCCAACATGCTGGAGGGTTTATTTCCGTTCCGACATCTGGAAATACGCAGGATGCTAACGCCACACCTATTCCAAAGCCAGATGCTGATAAAGCCTTTGATGCGGCGGCATGTATTGGGTGTGGAGCATGTGTTGCTTCTTGTAAAAATGCATCTGCAATGTTGTTTGTATCAGCAAAAGTTTCACAGTTCGCTTTGTTACCACAAGGTAAGGTTGAAGCGAAGAAACGTGTACTTAGCATGGTTGAGCAAATGGACAAAGAAGGTTTTGGAAACTGTTCCAACACTGGAGCCTGTGAAGTTGAGTGTCCAAAAGGAATCTCACTTGAGAACATCGCCCGCATGAACCG
>CAJQOB010000336.1 GCA_905479845.1 uncultured Flavobacteriales bacterium | reverse complement strand
ATTTCCGTTTGTACATCACTTGAGTTCGTTGCTGCGTATGCAGTCGTTCCGATTGCTCCTACGAACAATAACAATGAAGCTGCGAATAATATCTTTTTCATGCTTTTCAGTTTTGAAGTATCAAATTACAAAAAAATTAGTTGAGCGTTCCAAGTTTGGTCAGCTTACCTTTCACTTTATCACCAATTTTAACATTTAATGGAGTTCCGATTGGTAAAAAGACGTCAATACGTGATCCGAACTTGATAAATCCGAATTCCGTCCCTGTTACTACAGGTTGGTTTTCTTCTACGTAATAACAAATTCTTCTCGCGACAGCTCCTGCAATTTGTCTGAAGAGAACTTCCTGACCAGATTCATGTTCTGTTACAACCGTTGAGCGTTCGTTGTCCGTGCTGCTTTTTGGATGCCATGCTACCAAGAATAATCCTTTGTGATACTTTACATACTTCACAATTCCTGAAATAGGGTGGTAGTTTGCGTGAACATTCATGGGTGACATGAAAATCGAAATTTGGATTCTTTTGTCATTGAAGTATTCTGTTTCTTCCACTTCTTCAATTACCACAACTTCACCGTCAGCAGGACACATAATGTCGTTTGCTTCGAACTTACATTCTCTATTAGGTACTCGGAAAAATTGAATGATGAGGTAAGCCATCACCAATGCCCCTGCTGTTAGCAGTAGGAACAACCACAACCATCCAGTCGCTGTAAACAGGAAGTAATTTCCAACTTGAATGGCTGTTAAGATCAACAGGCCAATCATCATGACCAAATATCCTTCGCGGTGTAATTTCATTCTGATAATTTTGGGTTAAAAGTAAAGGATATTAATCAATATCCACAGGAAAAAGAAAGGGACCGCCATGAGTGTTGCGTCAAAGCGATCGAGAATTCCTCCATGTCCTGGAAGAATAGTCCCTGAGTCCTTGATACCTAGGTTCCTTTTTAACACTGATTCAAACAAATCTCCAATAATGGCGCAAGGTGCAATAATTGCCGCTCCGACAATCCAGAACATCAAATTATGATTGAGATATCCAATAACTCCACCAACAATGAGTGTCATAAGGATACCACCAATTGTACCTTCCCAAGTTTTATTTGGAGAGACGCGTTCAATTAATTTTGTTTTACCAAAGCTTCTTCCTGAAAGGTAAGCGAAGGTGTCATTTGTCCAAATTAATAGGAACATGCCCAATGCTACGGGGAAACTAGATGAACTCAAAAAGCCATTTGAATGGAGTGATTCAAGCGAAATATGCATTCCTATGAGCAATAAGAATGGCAAAACGACATAGACCATCCCAAGCATCATTACAGCGCTGTTGAGCAAAGGCTCTTTCTTCTTTCTCCAAATTTCACTTACTAGACCAATGAAAAGGATTGGTAGTAAAGAGATAATGAATAGGCTTGTTGATATTACGTCGTAGAAAGATAGAATCCCGAGCGCAGAAATAATAAGCGCTAAGCTCATTACTAATCCAGAGTATACATCAACTTTGTCATGTTTCTTGAATAATCCGTAGAATTCGCAAACTCCGAGTATCATGAACCCCATGAACAACGCCGTAACAGCATGAGGTGACCACAATAAACTTCCGATAATTACGCCGATAAAAACAATTCCTGTGAGGGCTCTGACAATCATATTACGTTTGTTCTTCTAAAACTTGAAGTGCTCGTTCTTTTAGTTCAATTGGTACGTGTAAGTAGATATATCCAAATGCATTATAGGAAGAATCCCGCTGATCAAAGATCGTAACGGGAATTCCTGCATCTTCCAATGCTAACTTTTTAATATGTACCGTATACTCTTCGTGCGAATCGTAGACCGAAACCCACTTAGGCTCCTTCACTAGTTTCGTCCGAAGTGTCGTCCATTTCTCCCGAAGTTGTTGAATCAGTTTCATCCGTATCTACATTTTCAGTGTTTGTACTTTCTGTAGATTCAGAAGAAGTTTCTTCAACCGTATCGGTAACATCCGTTGCAACCGCATCTTCTGTTTTAACCTCAGTATCTTCTTCTTTGTCCCAAGCACGTTTACCGAAGATAGCAATTAAATCTTCTTTGAAGATTACTTCGCTTTCTAACAACTTGTTCGCAAGAAGAGTCAATTTATCTTGATTCTCGCTAAGGATCTGAAGCGCTCGAGCATATTGTTCTTCAATCATTTTGCTCGCTTCTTCGTCCATTACTTGTGCAGTGTGATCAGAGTATGGTTTTGTAAATCCTCCTTGTCCTTGTGCGTCGTAGAAAGAAATATTACCTACTTTTTCACTCAATCCATACATGGAAACCATTGCATAAGCTTGTTTCGTGACTTTTTCTAAATCACTTAACGCACCAGTACTGATTTTTCCGAAAGCCAATTTCTCGGCAGCACGTCCACCAAGAGCACTACACATATCGTCTAGAATTTGCTCTGTTGTCGTGATACTTCTTTCTTCAGGTAGATACCAAGCTGCTCCAAGCGATTGTCCACGGGGAACGATCGTTACCTTCACCAGTGGGTGAGCATGCTCCAATAACCAAGAGATAGTAGCGTGACCCGCTTCATGGAAGGCAATTGCTTTCTTCTCTTCCTGCGTGATGATTTTGTTCTTCTTCTCTAATCCACCAACGATTCTATCTACCGCATCTAAGAAATCTTGTTTCTCAACAAATGTTTTGTTCTTTCTCGCTGCAATCAACGCTGCCTCATTACACAAGTTGGCAATATCGGCACCAGAGAATCCTGGAGTTTGTTTTGATAAGAAATCAACATCTAAATCTTTGTCTAATTTCAATGGCTTCAAGTGAACTTGGAAAATTTCCTTTCGTTCGTTCAAATCAGGCATATCAACATAAATCTGACGGTCAAAACGTCCTGCACGCATCAAGGCGCTATCAAGAACGTCTGCTCTGTTCGTTGCTGCCAAAATGATAACTCCAGAGTTAGTACCGAAACCATCCATCTCAGTTAATAACTGGTTCAAAGTATTTTCGCGCTCATCGTTAGATCCGAAGCTGTTGTTTTTACCACGAGCTCTACCAATAGCATCAATCTCATCAATAAAGATAATAGAAGGTGCTTTTTCCTTTGCTTGCTTGAATAGGTCACGAACACGTGATGCTCCAACTCCAACAAACATCTCAACGAAATCAGATCCTGATAGTGAGAAGAAAGGAACCTTTGCTTCTCCTGCTACTGCTTTTGCAAGTAAGGTTTTACCCGTTCCTGGAGGTCCTACGAGTAGTGCTCCTTTTGGGATTTTTGCTCCAAGCGCTGTGTACTTTTTAGGTTTTTTCAAGAAATCAACGATTTCCTCAACTTCTTCTTTCGCTCCTTCTAGCCCCGCTACATCAGCAAAGGTAGTGTTAGTTGTTTTTCCGTTTTCGTAAACCTTAGCTTTCGATTTCCCAATGTTGAAGATTTGTCCTGCACCACCGCCTCCAGCGCCACCAGACATACGTCTCATCACAAACATCCAGAGTGCGATAATGATCACAATAGGGAGGATGAAACTCAAGATTCCTCCTAAGTAATTCACCTCTTCGTCATAACCATAAGAAAGGGCAGGAACTTCCGACCCTGCTTCCTTTAACTTCTCGTTGTGCGTTCTGATTTCTTCCTCAAAGTGACCTAAATCACCAATCTTCATGGAGAAAGTCGGTTTCGTTGAACGAATGCTTCTACCTTTCTTCATTGATTTTTCCATCGCGTTGAAATCTTCCGATTTCTCACGACTTACTACCTTTTTACCTTCGTCGGTTAGTTGAAAATCTACGCGAGATCGATTAATGATCATCACATTTTCCAATCCACCTTCGTCAGCAAGTTTCCAGAAAGTCGCTTTTTGCTGGATTTCAGATGATCCTCCAGAAGAAGAATACAATTGAAAAGCAATTAAGGCTACACCTATGATTGCGTAAATCCAGTACACTGAAAAAGGACTTTTCTTTTTCTCTTTATTCGAATTATTATTTGCCATTATGTTGTTTAATTCAAGTTTGGAATATCCGTACGTTTTGCGTCAGCCCAAAGGTCTTCGATGTCGTAAAATGATCGTGTCTCATGGTAAAAAACATGCGCAACAACGCTCACATAATCCATCAATATCCATTCAGAATTTTTCTGACCCTCAATTGTCCACGGTCTCTCAGACAATGCTTCACGCGTGTGCCTCATAACTGAGTTGCTAATTCCGTCTACTTGTGTTGAAGATTCTCCTGTACAAATCACGAAAAAGTCGCATACCGCGCTCTCAATTTCTCGAAGGTCGAGTACTACAATATCTTTCGCTTTGTTTTCTTGCATTCCCTCAACGATCGCGTCGCTTAGGATTTTGGAGTCACTTTCTTGGATTTCTTTGCTCATTTAGTTATTCTATGTCCTTACAAATTTAACCTTTAAAATCATTAAAACCGTACATTTGGAATCTGTAACTGTTAAAATTACATCATGCAAATCGGACGAAAATTGATTCATTTGGAATCTGTTGATTCAACGAACAATTATACTGCCAATCTGGTAAAGTCAGAGGGTTTGTCATCTGGAACGGTAATTTTGGCAGATGAACAATTCGCAGGGAGAGGTCAAAGAGGGGCTGAATGGGTCGTAGACCCTGGGATGAACCTCACTTTTAGCGTTTATTTGGAAGTAGTCAATCTGTCAGTAGAAAATCAGTTCGATTTGTCAAAAATTGTCGCACTCTCCATTTGTCATTTTCTGGAAAAGAAGGGAATTGTTGCCGAGATCAAATGGCCGAATGATATTTTGGTCAAAGGACATAAGATTTCAGGAGTTCTAATTGAGAATATTATTTCCAGTTCTGGCTCTATTAAGTCCGTCGTAGGAATAGGAATCAATGTGAATCAAACGCGCTTCGGAAAATTTGACGCGACAAGTATTCAATGCGAGCTAGGGACGTTTTATCCTATTCAGCAAGCTTTGTTTTCGTTCATAGAGTCATTTAACCTTATTGCTGATGAATTGATGGATGCTCCAGCATTACTGAATGAACGATACTTGAATAAACTATATCAGTACAAGGCGAAAAAGATGTACAAAGATGCTTCAGGAATCTTTGAAGGTCAGATTCAAGGAATCGAGCAATCAGGAAAGTTGATTGTTCTAAAAGATAACCAAGAAGTTAGTTACGATTTAAAGGAAATTACGTTCCTCTAATTAGGCGAAGTGCTCTTGAAGTTTCTTCGACATGTAGTCGAATAAGTTCGTTAGTGGTTTTTCAACCATCATTTTAAGGAACATATTTACTTCACCGTCAAATTCAATTCTTCCTTCCGTTTCCTCAGATTTATTTCCTGTGTGAATTGTCAATCGGAAAGGGAAAGGTGATTTCTCACCAGATTTCATAAACAACTTGTCTGTCCCTTCTTCACCATCGTGAATTAAAGAGATTGTAACTCCTCCTTGAACTTTGAATGAGCAATCATCCGTTGTTGATTTGAAATCGGAGATTTTATCTTGAGGCAATAAGTGTATGATGTTATTGGCATCTTTCAAGAAGTCAAAAACCTCTTGTTGGGGTGCCGCTACGATTACTGTTTTACTGTTGATTTTCATACTATTATTTTTTCCAAGATTGTGGATTTGCTTTCCATTCTAGCAAAGATCCTGCCTCGTCTTCTGAAATTAAGCTAGCTTCTTTTGCGTGCTCAAGTAAAATATCGTAGTTCGTTAAGGTACGGTAAGGACATTTTGCATTTTCAAAATTCTTCTCCGCAGCTTTGAATCCATAAGTAAAGATGGCAACCAATCCTTTGACGTCTAATTTCGCATCGCGAAGAGCGTCAACTGCTTTTAGACTGCTTCCACCAGTAGAGATCAAATCTTCAATTACGACAACTTTTTGTCCTTCTTCAAAATATCCTTCAATCTGATTTCCCATTCCGTGCTTTTTAGCTTCGCTACGAACATAGATAAAAGGTAATCCCAATTCCTGTGCAACTAGTGCTCCTTGGGCAATACCTCCAGTGGCAACACCAGCAATTACATCTGGTTTACCGAATACTTCAACAAGCGTTTCAGCATATTCTTGTCGAATGAATGTACGTATGTTTGGGTAAGAAAGTGTCACTCGATTATCACAGTAAATCGGGGACTTAATTCCAGACGCCCATGTGAATGGATCGTTTGGTTGTAATTTAACCGCTTTGATTTGAAGCAAAAATTCTGCTACTTTTAGGGCCTTGTCATCATTAAAAATCATGGGTGCAAATGTACAAAGTATTTGTTGATCATAAACCAGTAATCTTCATAGAATCGAAAGATGTTGTAAAAAAACAACCTTCGGTGAAAGCAAGTGATATTGTTTCCTTCCCAAAAGGAATTCGACTTCTTCTTAGGACGCAAGCGACGCTTGATGCTCCTTTACAGGTAGTTTGTGATGATCCTAAGGAATCGTTTAAAGAGATTTTTGCTGATTTTATCAAAATTAAAGCCGCTGGAGGATTGGTTCAACGAAAAGAGTTGTTTCTGATGATTAAGCGGAAAGGCTTGTGGGACATTCCGAAAGGAAAAATCGACAAGAAGGAAGCAAGAGAGGATGCAGCGATTCGAGAAGTCGCTGAGGAGTGCGGAATTGATGGGCATAAGATCACCGATGAATTGGTTGTGACGTATCACACAATGAAATTCAAAGGGCGTTGGGCCTTGAAACGTACCGATTGGTACATGATGAAATACAAAGGTCCAAGTGCGGTTACGCCTCAAATCAAGGAGGGAATTACCAAAGTGAAATGGATGAAAGAGGATCACATGCTTGCCATCCGCGGAAGGACTTATGGTTCGATCAATGAAGTGCTGGATGCGTACGTTCGCTATGCGAAGAAGAAGCAAAAGAAGAAATTGAAAAAGCAGTTGAAGGTTCAGGAAGAGCAAGGTGCGACTCCAAGCGACACTGATTAGTCTTCATAATCTCGATATCATTGATGTTTAAAAGAGCAGGCACATTGATGAAAAAACAATGCGGTCTTAGAAATGTCTTTTGTTATTAAAGCATAATGATCTTGAAAAATTTCCCCCGCTGTATTCAGATCTCTTTTATTGATTGAGATATTGGATTTTGGGTTTCCATGCCACAATAATGCAGCAAAAAATTGCCAATTGAATAGGAAGTCGATATCGATGAATGGCACCAAGTACTGGTGTTGTCCATCCAATCAATAAAGCGAGTAGAATGCTAAAAACGATTGCTGAAACAATGAATCCGCGTTGTTTTGATGTAAGTTTTTTTCGTTGGAAAATCGCTAAACCAATCAAACTGATTAGAAAGAGCGTTTCCAGAAAAGCTAGGTATTTAAGTTTCCCTCCAGGATCATTCGGTAGAGGTCGAATGACTGCATTGAAAATAGCTTTTGGTGCGCTAGTCAATAGTTTCTTTGATTCATCGTTGATCGATGTGATTTCTATAAAGCTGTTCGCTCTGGGCTGAACAAAGTGCAATTGCCAAGCGTCTTTATTTGGTTTGATATGAACAGGGACTGGCGACGCAAAATCTCCCAGTTTCACCTTCCATGCATCTATTTCATTTTTCAACCAAACAGAATCACCTGAAACTTTCAAATTACTGTATTGATCAGGACTGAAGTAATAAAAAACGGAATCAGGTTCATATCTCACGTGCATTCCGCCGCGACCCACATTCGAAAAATCAAATTGCTTTCTAGACAAGAGATGTGTTCCTTTTTCTACGGTAGAAGGTGACACGAATATCACAATGCAGCCCAAAGCAATCGGAATTCCTAGTGCTGAGATAAGTTTGTATTTAGGTGATATTGTATGAATGAGATAGACCAAACCTGCCACGAGAAGTGCAATTAAAATGTACGGTTTGAAGCAGAGCATCACAAATAGACCAAGAGATCCAAAAAAGATTTTTTTTCCTTTAGAGGCTTTGGCTACCAAAGAAAAAGCGAGTGCTCCAAGTCCGAAAATAATCAAGGGTTCCTTCAGAATTCCTGAAGAACAAAAAAGTAAATTTGGCAGGAGAAGGAGCAATGAAAAAATTAACCAGGGTTTCAACAAGGAGTATTTCCTCAGCGCAAGAAAGAGTAAATATGTCCCGATTAGCGAGATGAAACAAAAGATAATCATGTGAACGAAGATCGACCCAACTGAAAACAGATCGATGATTGCGTGAACCCGAATAATATTTCGGTTGTCGTGGAAAATTGCTTGCTTCCCAGAATCCCAGTGATTGGTTTGTCCCAAGTACTTTACTGATAGCTCTTCGTTCGCGCCAATTCCAGAAATCAATCTCATGTAGTCACCCGGCGATTCGCTTAAAACAGTATTTAGAGTTTGAGCTTCGTGGTAAAAGGCCCCAGCATCATTTTTTAAGTGTGGGTCTTCATGCTGAAAGATGTAAAACTGAAGGAAAAGCACGCCAATTCCACATTTTATTGCAAAGGCGGTGGGAAGAATCCAAGGGTGCAAATGTTTGGATGCAAAGAAATTATTCGTTCGTATAAACAGAATAACAGCTACAAAAAACAAGATGCTCACAAGAATATCCATCTAAACAAATGTAAAGATTTTAGAATCGAACTCAAGTTATTATGTCAGGTTGTCAAATAAAATCGTGATGGAGAGTCAGCGTTGCGACAGTTTGGCAGAATTTAGTGCATGGCACAGAGATTGACTAGAAGAGAGCATTAACAAAATGAAAAAAAATGAAAACAGGTCAGATTAATGTTCAAACGGAAAACATATTTCCAATCATTAAAAAATTCTTGTACTCCGACCACGAAATTTTCCTTCGTGAATTGGTGTCCAATGCAGTTGATGCATCCCAAAAATTGAAATTCCTAGCTTCGAATGGTGAATTCAAAGGAGAGCTTGGTGATTTGAAAGTTGAGGTTATACTTGATACAGCCGAAAAAACATTGACAATTCGCGATCGCGGAATTGGTATGACAGCGGAGGAAATTGATAAATACATCAACCAAATCGCATTTTCTGGAGCCGAGGAGTTTGTTCAACAGTACAAAGGGAAAGAAGGAGCAGAGCAGATTATCGGTCACTTCGGACTTGGTTTTTACTCATCTTTTATGGTAGCAGACCGCGTACAAATTAGAACGCTTTCTCGTCATGAAGGATCGCAAGCGGTTCAATGGGAGAGTAACGGTTCACCAGAATATACGATCACAGAAATTGAAAAAGAAGACCGTGGAACGGATATCGTGATGTTCATCTCTGAGGAGTCAGCGGAATTCTTGGAGAAAGAACGCGTTCAAGGAATTCTTGACAAATACTGTAAATTCTTGCCTCATCCAGTTCTTTTTGGTAATAGAACGGAATACATCGATGACCCAAAAGGGGAGAGAGACGAAAACGATAAAGTGAAACGCGTTGCTGTTGAAGTGCCAAATCAGGTGAACAATGTTTCTCCAGCTTGGACGAAAGCACCAGTGGATTTATCGAAAGAGGATTATACAAGTTTCTACCGTGAGTTGTACCCAAGTACAGTTGAAGATCCGTTGTTCCACATTCACTTAAATGTTGATTACCCATTCAACTTAACGGGGATTTTATATTTCCCGAAAATCAAAGAAAACGTAGAAGTTCAGAGAAACAAAATCAACTTATACTCGAATCAAGTATTTATTACGGATAGCGTTGAGGAAATCGTACCAGAATTCCTAACACTACTTCATGGTGTAATTGATTCTCCAGATATTCCATTGAACGTATCTCGTTCGTATCTGCAAAGTGACGGAAACGTGAAGAAGATTTCTTCGCATATCACAAAGAAGGTAGCAGATAAATTGGGAGAGATGTTCCGAAAAGATCGTAAAGATTTTGAGGAGAAATGGGATGATTTAAGCCTTTTTGTTCAGTACGGAATGTTGTCAGATGACAAGTTCGCAGAGAAAGCGAAGAAGTTTACTTTGTTGAAAAATACAGACGGTGAGCACTTCACAGTAGAAGAGTACAAAGAGAAAGTTGCAACACTTCAAACGGACAAAGACGATAAAGTTGTGATCTTATACTCAAACGCACCTGAGGAACAATATGGTTTCGTTCAGAATGCGAAAGGTCGTGGATACGATGTATTGCACGTTGACGGACCACTTGCACCACACTGGATTAGCAAGATGGAGCAAGCAAATGAGAATGTTTCATTTGTACGTGTTGATGCTGATACTTTGGATAAATTGATTCAGAAAGATGAAGAAATTCCATCGAAGTTGTCACAAGAAGAAGAGGCTGAGTTGAAGCCATTGTTTGAAGAGGTATTGGACAAGCAGAAGTTCAATGTCAACTTTGAAAGCATGGATTCAAACGACGCACCAATCATCATTACGCAGCCTGAATTCATTCGTAGAATGAAGGAACAGCAAGCGATGGGTGGTGGCGGAGGTTTCTACGGAGCTTTCCCTGAAACATACAATGTTGTTGTTAACGCGAATCATGAAAAGATCAGCGATGTCTTGAATACGAAAACCAAGAAATCCAAAGATCGAAAGGTGAAACAATTGACAGATATCGCTCTGTTGTCGCAAGGAATGTTGAAAGGTGAAGCCTTGAACGCATTTATCCAGCGAAGCATCGAGTTGGTATAGATTAAGAAATAGAAAGCGGACAAGATAACTTGTCCGCTTTTGCATTAAAAACTAGAGGTTTGTTTAAATACATTTTAGCTGTAGGCGGATTTTTTCTTTTCGGAAGAAGTATTTGGGGAGGATTGTTAGGATTCATTATTGGAACTGGGATTGATAATTACCAGGTTCTAATGAAGCAATTGCGTTCTCAAGGTGGAGGAGAAGGTGGTGGTAGTTTTACCGCTGAAGAGTTGTTCAATATGTACCAGCAACGTTCTACACCTTCAAGTGATGTACCGAATATGCTGATTGCCCTTTCTGCGGCAGTAATGAAAGCGGACGGAAAAGTACTTCGATCTGAATTGGATTACGTAAAGGCATTTTTCGCACAGCAATTTGGACCTCAGTTTAACAGTCAACACCTTCAAACGCTAAAGAAATACCTCGATTCTGGAAATATCCCATTGCAACGAATCTGCCAGGATATCCGCATGAGAATGCAGCCTGAAGTTCGTGTTCAGTTATTGCATTACTTATTTGGGATTGCTAAAGCTGATGGTGATGTTTCGGATTCTGAAATTAGAGTAATTCAACAAATCTCAAGAATGATGGGCGTTTCAAACGTCGATTTTGAGAGCGTGAAAAACATGTTCTATCGAGATGTCAACTCCGATAACAAAGTATTAGGAATTGAAGAGTCTGCCACTGATGATGAAGTGAAAAAAGCATATCGAAAAATGGCCATTAAGTTCCATCCAGATAAAGTTGCACAAATGGGTGAGGAATATCAAAAAGGAGCGAAAGAGAAATTCCAGAAAATTCAAGAGTCGTACGAAGCGATTAAGAAGAGAAGAGGGATGAAGTAATTATTGCTTCTTCCCAATAGCGAACATAGTCGGTTTTTTAGCCAAGTCATAGGCGTGCTCTCGCCAATCTTTCGCAGACATCGTACGAATGTTCTCACCAACCAAGGTCAAGTTGCTGGCGATACAAATCATTGTAGTATCAGCCAGTTCATTCAACAAATCTTCCAATACATTCATATTTCTGAACGGAGTGTCCATAAATAAATGAGTCGTACCGTTACGGTAGGTATCCGCTTCAAAATTCTTCATTGCACGAATTCTATCCTTACGTTCCTTGGGTAAATACCCTGAGAATGAAAAATTCTGACCGTTAAACCCACTTCCCATCAAGGTCAATAAGATAGAAGATGGCCCAACCAACGGCTGAACTTTGATGTTCTTCTCATGTGCTAAAGTCATGATAATCGCCCCTGGATCAGCAACACCTGGACAACCAGCATCTGACATTACACCAATGTTGTGTCCTTCCTTTGCTGGTTTCAGAAATCGATAAACTTCCGAAGCTTCCGTCTTGCGGTTGATTTCGAAAAACTGGCAATCATCAATTGGAAACTCACGATCAATTTTACGCAAAAATCGACGAGCAGATTTTACATTTTCCACGATGAAATAACGCAATTCTGTTGCGGTCGATTGAACATTCGCTGGAATCACATCGTTCACAACCTCACCTCCCAAAGTCACTGGGATCATATAAATCATTCCTTTTTCCATGCTATTTCTTAAGTTCATTCATGAGAACATCTGTTGCTTCATCCAATAATTGGTAAACCTCTACAAATCCTTGATCGCCTCCGTAATATGGGTCTGGAACTTCCAAATCCATGTTCGGATGATTC
>CAJQOB010000335.1 GCA_905479845.1 uncultured Flavobacteriales bacterium | reverse complement strand
GTCTTGATGCTTTTGCACCGACTTGTTTTTCTTTGATTGAATCGAAACTCCACAAAAAATAAGCGCTAAAAGCGAAAAAAACAGCACGAGTCGTTTGCCCATGCTGCTAAATTACAGAAAATATTATTCAGCGATTTGCGTCTTGTTACCCTCTTTTTGATTACGCTTTCTCCTTCTTAGTAACAACAGAATAATTAGAAGCAGTAACAAGCCCATACCTCCAACAAACCACCACTTGTATTTACATATAAACGAAAGGTCTTTACATTGAAATCCTCCTCCCGCATCCAATGGAATAGCGGATGCACACCCGGTCTTAGCAATATTTGTAATGATGGCAGCTTCCCTATCAAAGAAAATTTCGGAATACGATAATACGGGTGGTCCGAATAGATAGTTATCACTCACCAAAATGTCGAACTCGATCTGATCTCGAGTCATATCAAGAAAGGGGACATCTGAATCATTTATTGTTTCCAATATCAGGTGGTGCATTTCAATCGTTAGCGTCCTTTTCACATAATCTATGCTGTGTATTGCCCCAACAGATTTATCGTAGGTCATTCTAATATTATTATCCGTTCGGCACACTCCTTGAAAATACTTGGGCACCTTGATTCCAGTTATCTTATGAAGGTCAACTTTATCGTCAAAATGACATACGACACGCACGTATTTCGTTGGACCAGATCCCTCATTCTGAAACTTTACCGTGTAATGAATGTTTCCACCGCGATAATCACAATGAGTTTTCACATCAGAATGTTCCAACATGAGGTTAGGATCATGAGAGTGCGCCACGGCAGGACTGATTGGAAAATAATTTGTTCCAATCTCTCCACCCGGATTAGTATTGTGTGGATGAATGTAGTCAACACGCATTTCCAACGCATCCTCTTCATTACTATTGATTTTTACTGGAATAAGTATTGATCTTTCCTCCGATGGTGGCATACCAATGAAATCGATCGTTTGTGTCGAAGCATTCCAAGTCTCGCCATTCGGTAAAAAATGTCTGTTTTTACTTAATGTCGACCACCAAATCTCCGCGTGAGGACCAACATCTAGCTTTATTTGCCCAGTGAGAGCATCTCCATTGAGCGGATTTGCGTAAGTAATAATCAAATACATTGTATCATCTATTACTGCATTCCTGTAGGCCTGAACAAAAATGGTCGTATCACCGCTAAGTATCTTTCGGTAGTCTCCACCCATACTTTGAGTTGTAAAGGAATACGTTAATGGTGGTGGACCTCCAGTTCCGTAATTTTCGGTAGTAATGTCTGTCATCAAATAATCAGTAGAGACACCTACCGATCCAGGGGTAATATGATTGTGAGTCGGACTTGCTGCAAAACTAAATGAATTATCTCCGCTCCACCACAGATGCGTGAAATAGGCACCACGCCTACTAGGCAATAGTGGAAGAACTTCAAATTGGTTACCCATATTAGGTATCTGGGTGAGGAAAATTTCGTCGCTCGTAACTGGGGTGGTTTGTGACGAAGCTCCAAACGTCAATGCCACACCTAGAGTAAGCAATAGTAATGTTAATATTCTTTTCAAAACGATTTAATTTGATTTATTCGTTAGTGGTAATTTCAAACATAAACCTAACCAAATCAAACATTTATAATCAAAAAAACTAGCCAAAAAGGGCTGGTTTTAAAAAGAGTTGAACACTTCTATTGTCTAATCAATTTCTCTTCTTTCGTATGAATTTCCTTGACACCTGTTCGTATCTGAAACCCTCCTCCTTTGTCTTTTGGCAATGGATCTCCACAAATAGTTTCAACTTCGTTTGTTTCAATTGGAGCATTTGCATCAAAGTAAATATTTGATTGTGCCACTGTCGCAGGGCCGAAAACATAGTTGCTCTTCACAAGAATATCAAATTCAATTTGATCACGCGCAAGCTCCAAATTAGTTAAGTTCGGGTCGTTGATCGACTCTAGTCTTAAATCATGCATTTCGAAAATAATCACTCGATTCACGTAATCTATATGGTATACAGCTCCAGCTCCTGGGTCATTACTTCCTGCAATTGTCCCCGATTGGTTAGTAGGATAAAAGTCAGGAAAGACGATACCCGAAATCTCATTTAAATCAACCTTATCATCCAACTGACATTCAACACGTACATAATTAGTTGGACCCGTTCCCTCGTTTTGGAACTTAACAATGTAGTGAATTCTTCCTCTTCGATAATCGCATTGGTTCTTTGCTGTCGAATGTTGGAGCATTAAATTTGGGTCATGCGAATGAGCAACTGAAGGATGTATCATGAAATAATCCTGACCTAGTTGATTCGTGTGTTCTTGACTATTCCCTTTAAGTAAATCTACACGCATCTCCAATTGGTCCTCTTCATTTCGGAGGATTTCAACAGGAACAAGAATTGATCTTTCTTCACCTGGCCCCAAATCTGTAAAGGTGCATTCATTTCTGTTTTGATCCCATCTTTCACCATTAGACATAAAATGCGGGTGATCATTTAAAATTGAATTCGCTACTCGAGCATGGTTTCCTACAGTCAACTTCACAGTTCCGTTGATTGGTCGCCCACTGGAATTACCATAGCTGATAATAACATACATCACATCACCAATTACAGCATTTCGATAATTCTGCATGTAAATATCAGTTCCTGATGGCAAGACTCTTCTTGGACTTGTATTCCCAATATTCGTTGTGAAAGTATACGTCAACGGTGGTGGCCCACCAGTTCCATAATTCTCTGTTGTTATTGCGGTCATCTTAACCTGTGGATAACTCGGATTTCCCTTTGTGTTGTGATGCGTATGCAAAGGAATCTCGACAAAACTAAAATCGTTGTCACCACTCCACCACAAATGCGAAAAATATGCCCCATTTTGACTTGGCGTTAATGGTTGTACCTCATATTGATTACTCCCACTTCCTTGAGGATTGCAATTGATCGTATTGGGGTTGTTCGGGGTAGTCCCTTGCGAAAGCGCTGTAATTGACGATGCTATAAGTACAACACAGCTTAAACTAAATAATTGAATTCGTTTCATAGTATTTTTTCAACATTGGTTATGTTTTGCGAAGATAACATAACCAAACAATGAGATTATTTTCAGATCGATGAAATTTTCATACCTTCGATTCGATAGATTTTAACACTTTATACTTACTCAAATTGCTGCAAATACTTCGTATATCTGATTCTAAAATTGTTGAGTACCTCAGCGAAGGTGGCCGTAGAGAGTCACGAGCTATTCAACAGTTGCTTGATCAAAATAGATCGAAGATTTCGTCATACGTCTTAAAGAACAGCGGAAATTCATCAGATGCCGAAACTGTTCTTGTTGAAGGTGTGACCGAACTGGTGTTTAATGTTCGAAAAGGGAAATTTCGAGGAGATAGTACGTTGAGTACTTACCTTTTCTCCATTTGTAGAAGCCTTTGGTTGAAATCACTGAAAAAGAACAAACGATACGCGGATGACGATGGGATTATTTTGATGGAAGATTCCTCGGACTCGCCCCTCCAGATGTTCAATGAACAGCAAATCAAATCGGAGGTTTCCTACTTGCTCTCAAGTGTGGGTGAAGCCTGTAAGAAAGTACTTGAGATGTGGTCACAGCACTACTCGATGCAAGATATTTCTATTCAATTGGGATACAAAAACTCCCAAATCGCAATGAACAAGAAGAATCGTTGTTTGACGAAGCTGAAAGACATCGTAAAGGACAATGCATCTCATCGAGAACTATTATTGAGTTATTTAAATTGAATCAGATGGAAGAACGTACAGCACGAATTGACGCCTACCTCTCCGATTCAATGTCATCGGAG
>CAJQOB010000334.1 GCA_905479845.1 uncultured Flavobacteriales bacterium | reverse complement strand
GGAGCACACCAACAAGAAGTACACCTACAAGGTCAACGCCGACGAGAACTACTCCAACACGCTCGACCCCAACTAGGTCTACTCCAACAAGATCTAAACCTGCACCTACCCGCTCGACTCCTACGAGATCAACGCCTACTCGTTCGACTCCGACTCGAGGTAGAGGCTAGATTACACTAGAATAATTTTTTTAAAACCCTGATACGACTTATCCGTATCAGGGTTTTTTCATTTACAACGGTAGATCAAGAAAATTATGAAGTATAATACATACCTTTAGGGGAGATATTACGTCTAGACTATAGAAAGCACAAGATTTATGAAAAAGGTATTAGTTGCGCTGATGCTGCTCGTTTGCTCAACGTCATTCGCATCACACATCGTTGGAGGAGAAGTTTATTATGATTCTTTAGGGAATGACACCTATAAAGTAACATTCGAGGTTTACCGAGATTGTTCGGGATCTGGTTTTGATTCACCTCTGCAGTATACTGTTTTTACAGGTGCAGGAGCTCAGTTTTCGACTTATGCAATTCCAATTCCAGTTCCGGATACCTTACCAATCATTTACGATGATCCGTGTGTGACACCACCAACGGATATCTGTATAGAACGTGCTATTTACATTGATACAATTATTCTTCCGGCTACTCCAGATGGATATAGAATCGTGTACCAACGTTGTTGTTGGGCAAATAATATTCAAAACATTACGAATCCTGGTTCGTGGGGATTGACAATTGAGACAAATGTCCCTGGTACGGCTTTGGTGGGACAATACGATAATAACTGTGCTCGATTCGATAACTATCCGCCTATCGTGCTTTGTTCGAACCTTACTTTCACATTTGACCACGTAGCAACTGATATTGACGGGGATTCATTGGTTTATTCAATGTGTACACCAAAGACGGTTGATTTAGGTCCAGGGAACGTGGCAGAACCGAATCCAGAGTATGCTCCACCTTATGCTGATGTTACCTGGGAACCAGGTTTCAGCGGTGTTCAACCATGGGGAACGGGATCGAATGTTACAATTGATCCTCAAACGGGAATCATGGATATTACTCCAGGACTCGTAGGTACGTATGTTGCAGGAGTTTGTGTTGAAGAGTATCGAAACGGTGTGCTTATCAATAGTAAAACAAGAACATTCGGATATCGAGTTGTTACTTGTGATGTTGTGCAGCCTCTTGAAATAGTACCACTAGGTAATTTTCAGGTTATAGATAATGAAATAATTGGAACCCTCGTTGAAGGGTGTGGAGAACTGATATTTAGATTTGAAAGGGAAGATACAACAGAAGCTATTACAATAGGAATTTCCGTTGGCGGTTCAGCTCAAGAATTTATTGATTATAACGGTCAACCTGACAGTGTTTTCTTGGATATTGGCGTCGAGTCAGATTCATTGACATTTATTCCTACAAGCGATCAAATAATTGAAGGGGATGAGGAGATTATTATCATTTTTACTCTATCAGACCCTTGTGGAGGGATTGTGGATACGACTATAGCACGATTGACATTACAAGATTATATTCCTATGGCCATCGCTTGGGGAGATAGTATCAACATTTGTGATGAGATTGGCGAATATGGATCGGTTTGGTGTAATGTTCAAAATGGATTACCGCCTTATAACTACACTTGGGCTCCAACACCGTATTTGAATAATGATACAATTTCATTTCCTGCAACCGATTTAGAACCGAACGCAAATTACATGTCGGTGAATGTTATTGATGCATGTGGACAGAACATTTCCTCTCATTTAATTCCAGTTTACAATCAATGTGAACTAAAAGTACCGAACGTAATTACCATGAATGGTGATAACATAAACGATGAATTCATTATTCGGAACATTGAAGATTATGACAGGGTTCGTCTTCAAGTTTTCAACCGATGGGGGAACCTCGTTTTTGAGTCTGAAGATTATCAAAATGATTGGAAAGGCCTTGATTCATCAGGAAGAGAGCTAGAGGGTGGAGTTTATACCTATGTCGTAACTCCAGAAAGTGTGAAGTACGAATATGATGATCAAGACAAGACGCGATACACAGCGCATGGCTTCGTTCACATTATTAAGTAAATAACTCGTTCATCTTTCGGGGATTCCGATCTTCTTATTGGTTAATTTTGAGCAGACAAAGGAAAAAGTATGCTCACAATCTCACAATTGACTAAAGACGATATTATTATCGTACATCAACTAGCTAAAACAATTTGGCCAGAGGCTTTTAAGGATATTTTGAAGCCAGATCAGATTGAATACATGCTCGATTGGATGTATGACGTGAATACACTTACCGAGCAAGTTCAAACAGGACATCTCTTTTACATGGTGACGCTGGACGGTGTGCCTAAAGGATTTCTTGGTGTTGAACCTAATTTCCCTGACGTCGGTACTCTAAGAATCCACAAGATTTACGTTGATACCAATGTTCACGGTAAGGGATTAGGAAAGGCATTGCTCGGAAAGGCAATAGAGATTGGAAAAGAACTCGATGTGGCAACGGTCAATTTGAATGTAAACAGATTCAACAAAGCTGTCGATTTTTACAAAGCGCAAGGATTCCAAATTGTCAAGGAAGAAAATATTGATATCGGAAGAGGATATTTAATGGAAGATTACGTGATGGTGCTTGAACTTTAAAGTTCGATTTTCGCGCAATCAAAATGACCTTTCGGACATGCCTTGTGACCATGAATCCCACAAGGACGACAATCCAGACCTTCAACCTGCTTAATTTCTGAGTCATCAGACAAAGGACCAAATCCAAAATCGGGAACAGTAGAGCAGAAGAAGGCCGTCACATTTGCATTAACGCTTGATGCGAGGTGTAAAGGTCCAGAATCATTTACGTATGATCGAGTGGCAGTTTTCATCAAAGCAGCCGATTGCAGTAAACTCAATCTTCCAGCAAGATTTACAACTCCAGAATGATTTGATTTCTCAATGATTGAATCCCCTAATTCCTTGTCATTTGGTGCACCAAGGATATATACGGTTGCCTCCGAGTCAAGTTTCTGAATGAGTTCGATCCATTTTTCAGCAG
>CAJQOB010000333.1 GCA_905479845.1 uncultured Flavobacteriales bacterium | reverse complement strand
CCCTCCAGCAGATATCACTGGAATATTACATTCCTTTTTAAGTAAAGGCAACAATTCTTTGAATGACATTGGTCCCGCGTGCCCCCCTGCTTCTTTATTCACAGCAATCACAGCATCAGCCCCTAGGGCTTCCACTTTCTTTGCGAAACGGACATCGACAACATCACAAAAAACCTTTACTCCAGCAGCTTTACATTGATTAATTGTCTCTTCTGGAGAGCCCAATGAAGTAATGATGTAGTCAACCTTTTCTTCGCAACATGCTTTCAACTGTTCTTTATATAAAAAGTTCGATTTATTCACAATCAAATTGATTCCAAACGGTCCACTTGCTTCTTTTTTCAGCTCACGGATTACTTTCTTCAATTCATCAACTGTTCTGTAATTCAGTGCAGGAATGGCTCCCGTAACACCAGCTTTTGTCGCTTCGATAATCATCTCCTTATTGGAAACGAGGAACATAGGAGCAACAATCATCGGGAAATCTATCCCTAGCATTTTGCTCAATGCAGCTTCTCTTGGATCTAAATTCATGCGGCGAAGTTAGCCAAAATATATTATGTACGCACAATTAATTTCAACTAAAAATCACGAACGTTTTCTGCTCAGTATTCTGCTTGGAAACTTTATCTTTGTCAGATGTCACAACCAAAAGCATGGATCAATGCGATGCGTTTACGCACCCTACCTCTCTCGTTATCAGGAATTGTTTTGGGGTCTGCCGTGGCTTACTATCAAGGGTATTGGGATTCGTTGATTTTCATTTTAGCCATCGTGACTACGATACTGTTTCAAATCGTTTCGAATTTAGCCAACGACCTAGGTGATGGGTTGAAAGGAACGGACAACAAGGATCGAGTCGGTCCAGAGAGGATGGTTCAATCTGGAGCAATTTCTCCGAAACAAATGAAGTTTGCAGTTATTCTGACTTCTGTTTTAAGTTTTGCTGCCGCTGGATTTCTAATTTACTTCGGAGCGCAAAACATGTCCAGTTCGATAGTTTGGTTTTACGCTATTTTAGCAATCTTCTGCGTAATTGCCGCAATTACTTACACCGTTGGTAAACGAGCTTATGGTTACCATGGAATGGGAGATCTAATGGTACTGATTTTCTTCGGATTCGTAAGTGTTCTTGGTGTTTATTCCTTATACAGTAAAACATTCGACTTGGACATGATCCTTCCGGCAATAACCATTGGATTACTTAGTACTGCTGTATTAAACCTGAACAACATGCGCGATTACTCAAACGACGCCAAATCTGGAAAGAACACGCTAGTTGTTAAGATGGGACCAAACATGGCGAAGTTGTATCATGCGCTCTTGATCATTATTGCTATTTCTTCTTTGGGCGTTTTTGTGGCATTGTTTAACAAGCCCATTCTATTCATTGGAATGGCACCGGCAATCATGTTACTGATTCACCTAAGAAAAGTGATGGCGACAACGGATGCTAAAAAATTCGATCCTGAATTAAAAGTTGTTGCCTTGAGTACTTTCGCATTGTCCATCTTCATGCTTGCCATGCTGATTTATTTGAAACCCGTTTAATTCAGTTATGAAAGCACACTTCACCAAGAAAACTTTTCATTTCAAGCGCCCTAGCGGAACTAGTCGTGGAGTTTTAACCAAAAAACACGCTTGGTTCATTGAACTTTGGGAAGAATCAAATCCTGAGATTATTGGAGTTGGTGAGTGCAGCATTATTCCTGGATTATCTCCGGACTTCTCTGACTTCGAAACGTACGAAGCAAAGATTGCTGAAACCTGTTCAAATTTGGATATTGACCTAAGTAATTGGCCGTCGATAAAATTTGGATTAGAAACAGCTTTACTCGATCTTAAAAATGGTGGTCGAGGTATCATCTTTCCGAATGACTTTACAGCTGGAACTAAATCGATTCCAATTAATGGTCTTATCTGGATGGGAGAACCTGCTTTTATGCAAGAGCAGATTGAAGAAAAACTGAAACAAGGATTCAAAACAATCAAATTGAAGATTGGAGCAATCGATTTTGATTCTGAAATTGAATTACTGAAATCAATTCGAGATAGATACTCCAAGGATGAAATTACCCTTAGAGTTGATGCAAATGGGGCCTTCTCTCCTGATGAAGCTTTGAATAAATTGCAACGTTTATCAGAGCTAGACATCCACTCAATTGAACAACCAATTAAACAAGGACAGTTCGAGGAAATGAAAAAGCTGTGTTCTGAAACTCCTTTGGATATCGCATTGGACGAAGAAATGATTGGAGTTAATCGAACTGAGGATAAAATTGAACTACTTGATTTCATCCAACCACAATATATTATCCTCAAACCAAGTTTACATGGTGGAATTGAAGGAACAAAAGAGTGGATTTCACTTGCTGAAGAGAGTAACATTCCGTGGTGGATTACCTCGGCATTAGAATCAAACGTTGGTTTAAATGCTATTTGTCAGTTAACGGCGGAGTATTCAAATGATCTTCCGCAGGGCCTAGGAACAGGATCACTCTACACCGATAATATTCCAAGCAATTTGCAAGTTAAAAAAGGTACTATATCTTTGGCGGATGGTGAATAACCGAGCGACATACAAATCTTATGAGCCTTACCTTTCTAAAGGTCTGCCGATCGTGGTATTCCTTGTGGGATTGTGGTATTTCTGCTTTCGGATTTTAGGTTTCGGATTAGAGTTCGTTCCTGGAGACATGGGTGATTCGAGATTTATCAATTATCTACTCGAGCATGGTTATCAATGGTCGATAGGAAACAAATCAGAATTTTGGAATGCAGGGTTCATGTTTCCTTATGCAGACTCAATTGCATTTTCTGATAACATGCTAGGCACAATGCCATTCTATGGATTCTGGCGAATATTCGGAATTAGTCAAGAGACATCTTACCAACTTTGGTGGGTCATTATTTGTTCGTTGAATTACTGGTCCGCCTACTACGTCCTGAAACGTTGGTTCAATCGTTGGGATTTAGCCATCATTGGAGCGTGGATTTTCGCCTTTACCATTTTCAATTTAGGGCAATTGAACTACATGCAAATGATGATTCGTTTCATGGTTCCAATTGTAATTTACAGCGGGATTCGTCTCGTTGACACTTCACATTGTAAGTACTTCGCGGTTTTCGCTCTAGGGATAGTTTACCAGTTCTACGGAGTAATTTACACCGGTTTCTTTCTGATGTATTTCGGAGCATTTCTGATTATTGTGTACGCGATTATCAAAAAGAAGTACTGGTTTTTTGTTCCACTTTTCAAGAAGAGACAAATCCTATTTACAGGAATTACCGTGCTTGTCTCTGTACTTCTTTTGGCTTGGTTGATGCTTCCGTACTACGAAATGTCACAGGAAATGGGCTTACGTAGTTACGAAGAAGTAAAATGGTATGTCCCAGTAATCATGTCCTATTTCTATGCACATGAATCGGCATTTGCTTGGAGCGTGTTAAGTGAGAACTGTCGACCTGATGTTGCTATCTGGTGGATTCAATACACCTTCCCTGGAATGATTCCACTTCTCGGGCTTTTCACGATTCCATTCTTGTGGTTGTACTGGAAGATACGAAGGATTCAAATCTCCCCAATGACTTGGGCTTTATCAATTGCTGCCTTTGTCGTTTTCGTTTTCTTCATCCGAAGTTATGACGCCAAAACGATGTACGCTTTTATGTTCAAACTCCCAGGAATGAGCAGTATGCGAGTTCTCAATAGATACATGCACGTTGAAATCTTCTTGATCGTAGCATTATTAGTTTCCTTATTCACGCGCTTACCAAAGAAATGGTCTGCATTGTTCCTATTGTTAGTGATTTTGGATAATTCATTCTCTACGGATAACCTAATTCGAACAAGTAAAGAGGAAATAACGAAAAGACGTGAAATTGCGATTGCGCAGGTAAAAAATCGATTGAAACCAGAGCACGAAGCGTACGCGATTTTAAGTGATGATGATCCATTTTTTGTCACCCAAATTGACGGTATGACTGTCTCGAACTACGTCAAGCTCCCAACGGTGAATGGATACTCAAGCGGTTGCCCTGTTGGATTTGGTCATTTCTTTGAGAAAACCAATGAAGAAGGTTTGAGAATTTGGCTTGAGACAAATCAATTAGATTCGTCAAAAGTTCTGATCATCCAGCGTTAGTTCATTCGCTTCAATCCGATACGCTTTCTGTTTATGTCTACTTCCAAGACTGAAACCTCCACATGATCGTGCAACGAAATAAATTGCGACGGATCTTCAACATACACATCTGCGAGCTGTGATTTGTGAATTAGTCCGTTCTCTTTGATTCCAATATTGACGAATGCTCCGAAATTCGTAACGTTCGTCACCACTCCTGTCAATACCATTCCCACTTTCACATCATCAATCGTTTTTAATCGGTGATCGAATTCTAGAACTTTGGCTTTTTTACGAGGATCATGTCCTGGCTTCTTCAATTCAGAAAGGATATCCTTTAAAGTAAAAGAATCGATATCTGGGAAATCTTCTTTCGATATCTGCTTGAGTAAATCGGCATTACCAATTAACTCTTGCGTTTCTACTTTTAAGCGCTTCGCCATTTTTTTTACGTGCTGATAGCTCTCAGGGTGAACAGAAGTATTGTCCAACGCATTCTTTCCTTCTCGGATTCGAATAAACCCTGCAGCTTGTTCAAACGCTTTTCCTCCCAATCGACTAACTTTCTTGAGTTCCTCACGTGAGTCAATGCGACCATTTTCTGATCGATATTTGACAATGTTCTCGGCCAAGCTTGGTCCTAAACCAGAAACATAACTCAACAAATACGGAGACGCGGTATTCACATCCACTCCAACAGCGTTTACGCAGGAAACAACAACATCATCCAAGGCTTGCTTCAATTTTGATTGATTCACTTCATGCTGATATTGCCCTACCCCAATCGACTTTGGATCAATCTTCACCAATTCAGCCAATGGATCCATTAATCTTCGTCCGATTGAAACGGAACCGCGCACTGTTACATCATAGTTTGGAAATTCTTTTCTTGCGATTGAACTAGCCGAATAGATCGAAGCACCATCTTCTCTTACAGAGAATACCTGCACATCTCTTGAAAAATGCGTGTTTTTCACCAAGAATTCGGTTTCACGGCCAGCCGTTCCATCACCAATCGCAATCGCATCAATTTTATATGCCTCTACTAATTGTCCAAGTTTTGCTTTCGCCTTTGACTGTTCTTTCTGCGGTGGATGAGGGAAAATTGTGGCATTGGTTAACAAATCACCTGCCTCATCGATACAAACCACCTTACATCCTGTTCTAAAGCCTGGATCAATCGCTAATATTCGCTTTGCACCAAGCGGTGGAGCAAGAAGTAATTGCCTTAAATTCTTACTAAAAACACCTATTGCATCGCTGTC
>CAJQOB010000332.1 GCA_905479845.1 uncultured Flavobacteriales bacterium | reverse complement strand
TCTGTAAAACAATAACAAACAAAACGACCCGATTCAATTGCTTATTGAGATCGGGTCGTTTTCTTGATTTTTTACTCTTATCTTCTTCTTTTGTTCGAATTTCTTGATCCGCCTCCAGAATTTCCTTGTTCGCGGCGACGTTTCTTAGCTTCACGACGTTTCTGCATCTGAATCTCATTCTGTTTAGCATAAGAAGCTTGCATCTCCTTGTAATCTTTTATCCCTTCATCCGTTATCTGAAAAGGGTGATCTAAAATGAACTCAATTTTCTTCCCTGTAAGTTTCTCGATACTTTTCACATAAGGGCGCTCGTCAATATCACACAATGAAATTGATTTCCCATTGGCTCCTGCTCTACCCGTACGTCCAATTCTATGAACGTAAGTCTCTGGTTCATTTGGAATATCGTAGTTAATCACAAATGAAAGTGAATCGATATCGATACCTCTGGCAGCAATATCTGTAGCTACTAGAATCCGCAGACTTCCGTCTTTAAATCCTTTCAACGCTCTTTCTCGTTGACCTTGAGATTTATCTCCGTGAATTGCTCCAGAGCTGATTTTTGCCTTTGATAAGATTTTTGAAAGTCGATCTGCTCCACGTTTAGTCCTAGAGAACACGAGGGCCTGATCAATTTCCGGATTTTTCAGCAAATGAAGTAACAATTTCTTCTTGTCTGGTTTAAGTACGTGATACGCTTCTTGCGTTACAGTAGTTGCAGCAGATGAAACTACGTCAACCGTTATACTTACAGGATCATGCAACAAGGTCCTCGTCATTTTCACAATTGCCGGTGGCATTGTGGCAGAGAAGAACATTGTTTGCTTTTTCGGCGGAAGCTTTGGTAGAATTTTGTTGATATCGTGAATGAATCCCATATCAAGCATACGATCAGCTTCATCCAACACAAAAAACTCAACATGTTTTAGTGAAATATGACCCTGATTCATCAAATCCAACAATCGACCCGGTGTCGCTACTAAAATGTCAACTCCCGCTTTCAAACGTCTCACTTGGGGATTTTGATTCACCCCTCCGAAAATGACAGCATATTGAGATGGAAGATACTTTCCGTAAGCTTTGATATTATCACCAATTTGAGCAGCTAACTCTCTTGTTGGAGTTAAGATTAATGAACGAATTGGTTTACGTCCTTTTTCAGGTCGATTTTCATGAATTTGTTGGAGAATTGGAATGGAAAACGCAGCCGTTTTACCCGTACCCGTTTGAGCACACCCCAAAACATCTCTACCCTTGATAGCTTCTGGAATTGCTCGTTTTTGTATGGGAGTCGGTTTTTCGTATCCCATCTCTTCTACTGCCTTTAAAATTTCAGGCAATAGATCTAATTCTTTAAATGTCATGGTCAAAGATAGCTGAATAATCCGATTGGAGTTCAACCAGTAAAATCAATTCAAACTAACCCGCTTAATGCATTCTCCAGCTCCTCTAGAGTCACGGAAGTAGAGATAGCCGCTAGATATTTTCAAACTGCTTTTAGAGAAGCCTTTGAAAAAAGAAACTCCCGTGCTCAAACCTCCGTTTTGATCTACTTTTTGAATCAAGCGATCACTTCCATCAGCAGAAATAAAGTAAACATCTTGCGTATGGCGATCTTGGCACAGTTTGAAATCAGAAGCTAATGGATCAATGTCTTTCACTCCATCTGATTTCCCGTACTCATCATAGACAAACAGATACTCATTATTCTCATCGAATACCCACAAACTATCACCAACTTGAAAAGCTGTGAGTTCGTTCGCAACACCGTAGGATCTGCCCGTTGCATACATCCGACCAGTGTTTCTTCTTCCCCTGTATTTAACGAGCCTATCGTTTTGAATATTCAGATATGGATTGTACTGCAAAGTAGCGTCTTGAGTAGATGCCTGGCTCGCATTCGATGTATTTTTAAAATACCTAATCTCCTTATTAGACCAAATTTGAATGGTAAATAGAACGGGATATTGGAAGTAAATAGAATCATCAAGCGGTTCATAAACGAGCGAGTTATTTCTAGATGTTCTAACCAATGACTCATCAAATAGCGCCATACAAGAGCGAATATTGGCTTTATATGCATCAATATCGAGGGTTTGTACACGAGTGATGTAGTCTGAAATACTTAACTGAATGGCACTGTCCAATCCTACAAGGAACAAATTCCCCATACAGTCAATTTCAAGATCAGTTGCAAAGAAAATGTTGATCGATTCGAATAGCTTTGCCCCTTTTGTATCTTCGTAATACATGAAATACTCACGATTTTTCCTCGTAATCGCGACGACCTTATCCTGATAGATTTCATAGTCAATAAGAACCGACTTAAAATTGGTTATTTCCTCATACTGCGACTCGTCAATTGATTGAGCCTCAACAAAATTGAAGGAGAACAAAAGTAAAATTAAACTGATTGATTTCATGTAGTGGCTAAAATTGGATTAACAAAAAGTTAACAAATTTCATGCCACAGACAGATCTAATCCCTGCGATTCCGCTTGTCCTTTTTTAAACCTCTTCGAACTCGCATGATGATATAAAGGACAAAACTTAAGAAACACACTGAAATGAATCCCGCGACTTTTGGATTGATGTTGTGGATACTGTCATAATTCGACCCAATACCAATAGGTCCAGAATTCAAAGGCCCTGTTATCCATTCATCCGAACGATTTTTTCGTCGTGGTTCAGGTTCTACGAGCCGAATTTGCACATTGGTGTCAACCGTTTTATGAGGTTGAACATCATACAACCTATAATTCGTATCGTAATCGCTAGAGTCTTGCTCCGTCGCAAAAAGAAAGTTTCCAGTTAAGATTAAAATGAAAGCAAGTACAATTTTCATTTACTTGTATAGCCAAGAACTGTATCCTCCGGACAAATCAACAACTGTAGCAAATCCCATTTGTTCCATCATGGCTCCTGCTCTTCCGCTACGCCCTCCTGATTTACAAAAGATCAAGGTCTTCTTTGATTTATCCAATTCTGCAATTTTCGTTTCAAAGTCTGGTGATAAAACATCGATATTTACTGCTTCTCCAATAGTACCAGCACCGTATTCACCTGATGTACGAACATCCACTAATTGAATTCCTTCCTCAGCCAGCATTTCTTTGAACTTTTCGGTACTTACCACTTGGTGACCAGCTTGTTCAACCACTTCTTTAACCTGTGACTCAGAACAAGACGCCATCAACAAAACTCCAATAAACAATATGATTCGCATACTTCTTTTTCTTTCGAAAGTACAGTTTTGACTGCAAATGAAAGTAACGTAGGTTGCAAAAAAGTTCAATTTGCATTCAACTATCAGAAAAACTCACCACTTTTGTACTGATGATTTCAAAAGAAGAGCTCAAAGAACGAAACGGGCAGTTTTGGACACGTTTTCAAAAAAGCATGCGCAATGTTCGTTCATCTGATGGACGTAGAATAAACTGGATCAAGTACCCACTTGGCGTAAGTGATATGTATGTACGTATGGCAACTACTGGCAAATACACTAGTTTTGCTCTGGAAATCCAACCAAAAGATGACGCAATTCGCGACGTTCTTTGGGAGCAAATGACTGAATTAAGGGTTGTTTTCGAAAGTGAAATGGGTTCTTCAGGAATTTGGACGGAATTCGACCGTGTTTTTGCAGGAAGAAATGTTTCGCGTATTTATTGGGAGCGAACTGATTTAAACTTCTACGACGATAAAGATCTTCCGAAAATTGAAGCCTTTCTAAAAGGGAAGCTCATCGCCTTTGACATTTTCTATCAAGAGTATAAGGAGATCCTAATCACCTTAGCGGAATAGCTCATCAACAGATATCGGCGGGAATAAAACCACCTGAAGAACAAACTATATCAGGTCTCATCAGTTTGGAATGAATTTTGTTATTTTTTTGTTAACAGAATTTCATTATACACTTAAATGCAAAGATTCTACGCCCTTATTTCTACAGCATTGCTTACGGCTTTCATTGCTCTGGTTGCCCTGAAATTTGATTCTAAAATCTTTGAGCAAGAATCTGTAACGATCGAAGAAATCGATCTCGAAGACATTGAGGGTGACGAGACAGAAGAAATTCAGTTCCAACTAAAGAGTTTCAATCGATTTTCAAAAGAGGCATTATCACAGTCAATAGATCCAAAGATTCTCGTTGACTACAGATTTGCGATTAAATCAAATTTTCAGAAAGTAAGCTCCCCTCCTCCCAAAGCTTAATTCAATTTCCGAAGTCAATCAATTTAAGGGCATTCTCAATGCTCAAATACATCAATTAAATATTATGAAAACACGATTATCAATTATCGCAGTTGCAGTTGCTGCATTATTTATTTCTAGCTGCGCAATCATCAATCCAGGTGAAGTGGGCGTAAAAGTCAGACGAGGAGTACTCGAGCAAAAGGTATATCCTGCTGGTCAAGTACGCGTCGGTGCTGCAACTCGATTAATTAAAGTTCCGATTCGAACCGTGAACAGGGAAGTAAAATTGAACCTTCCTTCCAAAGAAGGGCTCAATGTGAGTGCAGAAATTTCAATTCTGTATCATATTGAATCATCAGATGTTCCAAGAATTATTGAGGAAATCGGTACAAACTATGAAGAGGTTGTTATTCTGAGTGTGTTTAGATCGGCCGCGGCAGATATTTGTGCACAATTCTATGCAAAGGATATGCATTCCGGAAAGCGTGGCGAAATAGAGAAAGCTATCGCTGAGAAAATGACAAGTCTCATTGGTGATCGCGGCTTTACCATTGAAGCTGTACTATTAAAAAGTATCAGTCTTCCTCCAGGTTTATACACAGCTATCGAAGACAAGTTAGAAGCTGAACAAGAGGCACAGCGTATGGAATTCGTTTTGCAAAAAGAGCGACAGGAAGCCCAACGTAAAATAATTGAGGCGCAAGGAACGGCCGACGCACAGAAAATTCTATCAGATGGTCTGAACCAACGCACGATCCAATGGAAAAGCTTGGAAGTTCTTAGAGAGCTATCGAATTCCCCCAACACGAAAGTCATTATAACGGACGGAAAAACACCGTTTATCGTCAATGATGAGGGAAATAAATAACACTCAATCAAGGGCGGCAATTGTCGCCCTTTTTTGTTGCGCTCAACGCTTACATCACTTCCATCGTTGTTACTGTTACGAGTGGAACTTTGTCTAATTTGCTAATCTTTGATAAAAATCAAATCTCAAGCTCAAATTACACCTTTCGTTTATATGCAAAACACTACTTTTACGACATGATTAAAGGATTTATTATCGGCGTTTTCGCCATCACTTCGTTTACAGCAGCTTCTCAAACAGAAATTTTCAATGAAGATTTTGAAAGCGGTGCTCCCGTAGCATTCACCATTGTTGACAACGATGGATTGACGCCAAACGCGGCAACATCTCATTTCACTGAGGCTTGGACGCAGTTGCCTGACCCCATGGACACAACAGACACTGTGATGGGATCAACTTCGTATTTTGAGCCTATTGGATCTGCGGATCGTTGGTTAATCACTCCTGCCCTTGCTTTGAGCTCATACGGGAACTTCTTTTATTGGGAAGCAAGATCACATGATCCTTCTTACCCTGATGATTACAAAGTACTTGTTTCAACTACAGATACTCAACTTTCAAGTTTTACAGACACAATTGCACTGGTTGAAGAGGAATTCGCAACTTGGTTTCCTCGTGTTGTTGATTTAAGTGAAAATGGATACAACAATGAAACGATCTACGTAGCATTTGTAAATACAACGAATGATGGTTTTGCGCTTTATGTCGATGACATACGCGCTGAGATTGAAGATCCTGTTGGAATCAATGAACTAGCTGGAGTTGCGGTGACGGTTTACCCTAATCCCGTTTCTGATGTTTTGAAGATTGAAACAGCTGCCAATATCCAATCATTAGAGCTAATTTCTTTGAATGGTTCAGTATTGAAGTCGACAGATTCGAACGAAATAAACGTTGCTTCCTTGTTGAGCGGTTCTTACTTCGTGAAGATTACTACTGACCAAGGAACGGTTGTTCGTTCTTTTGTGAAGATGTAATAAGATTACCCAATCGTTGGATCATCCGAAATTCCGACTTCTCGATTAAATCTCCTTTAGAACTAGAAAATCTCTTTTAACGGAACGAGTTGAATTGAAAAATCAACGTCAGATTTATCCGTAGGAACTAAATAAATGCTGTCCTCAGATATTTCGGTTAAGTTGAATTTCCACGTACTTTCATCATCAAAGTACAGTAACAACTCTTTATTCTCCGATGAGAGAAAATAGTCACCAGTCCTTCCTGTTTTGTGTCCAAGTTGCTTGATTGGAATGTACTGAAAGCTCCCACTTTGATAGAAAATCATCAGTTCCTTCTCATGATCCAACTGAGAAGTGATATTGGAATTACCCGCAATCATTTTCTCGATCATCCAGACTTTGCTATTTCCATCATTGAGCAAGTAATCATAGTGAACCCCCTTCATTTCTGCGTTTGACGCGCAAGCTGAAAGTCCAATAGCAAGAAGAAAAAGTATTTTTTTCACTAGAATATCAGGGATTTATCTCTTAGCTGCTGGAAGATTTGCTGTGTTGTTTCGAGTTTATCTTCTCCTTTAATAGTTCTGAACCCATCACCGTAATCCATGCGCTCAATAGAATGGAATTCGTATTTACCTCCGTTCCATTTGAAGACGCAGTGAAACAACGTTTCGTCATCAGTATCGTAGAGTGCAAGTAAGAGGTCGTCAGCGCCAGATTTAGCGTTCGCTCTTTTTCCAATTAAATTTCCACGAAATCCTCCAACTCGAACCAATTTTCCTCCTTCGCGTTCGAAAATAATTACATGTCGAACTGGTGGCAATGGAGCTTCAGCATTTTTCGGGAAGATTCCTGCTTTCATTTCTAGAATAAACGCATCTTCAAGGTTCCCTTCATTTTTGAACTTTGAAATTTTGAAATTCTCAGGTGAACATGCTGCGTAATAACTTGAATCCGAAGTCTCAAATTCACACACGCCCAATTCCTCGAGCAAATCATTGTAAGCATTGCTCTTAAACTTTTTGCCTTCAAACGTTGTAGCAATCCCTTCAAAATATTCTTCAGCCTCCTTCTCTATTGGCTCATCCTCCTCCGCAGAACAGGCTACCAGCACTCCCAAAAGAGTTAATAAGGGTAAAATGTATTTCATTCTTGGTTTCATTTAAAACAATCGGTTGCTCACTTCGAGTATAATTCAATTATCAGCAAAAGTTACGGAAACACAGTAAGTGCTTTTGTCATCGCTGTATTGAACGGTTCCATATTGACTCCAGTTTCAATCTCATTATCAATGAACCACTCGATCATGCGCTCGGTGGGCATGTTTCCTGTTAAATCGTCCGTTGCCATTGGACAACCTCCAAATCCTTTAATTGCTCCATCAAACCTGCGACAACCAGCATTAAAAGCTGCATCAACTAAGAATTTTGCATTTTCAGGAATCGTGTGCAAGTGCGCTCCGAATTCAACTTCGTTTAGACTAGGAATTAAGGTATCAAACAAGGAAGAAACAATGTCTGGAGTTCCAGCCCCAATCGTATCCGATAAAGCTTGAATCTTCACATCCAGTTTCGAATACAATTTCTCACACCAAGCGGTAACAATATCGGGATGCCATTCTTCACCGTAAGGATTTCCGAATCCCATTGATAAATACAGTACCAATTCCTTGTTGTTCTTTTTAGCTATTTCCTGAATGCGCTCTACTCTTGAAAATGACTCATCAATCGTAGCATTTGTATTTCGCTTTTGAAATTCTTCTGATACAGAAAATGGATAACCGAGATAATCGATTCGTTCAAAAGTTGAAGCATCATTTGCCCCTCGCTCGTTCGCTACAATTGCCAAGAGTTTACTGTCAGAATCATTCAATCCATCCAAGACTTGAGCTGTATCGCGCAGTTGAGGAATCGCTTTCGGTGAAACGAAACTTCCAAAATCAACTGTATCAAAGCCACAGGCCAAAATAGAATTGATGTACTCGATTTTTTGTTCTGTTGGGATGAAATCATGAAGACCCTGCATCGCATCGCGCGGGCATTCGATCAGTGTCACTTTTTCCATAGTTAAAAATACTCTTTATTCTGAACTTATCCTCGTGCGATAATCGCCTTATTGATTCGTTTCAGTAATCTTGGGCCTTCATAAATAAATCCTGTATAAACTTGAATTAAATCTGCTCCAGCATCCAATTTTTCAAGTGCATCTTCAGCAGAATGAATCCCACCTACTCCAATGATTGGAAATGATTTGTTTGATTTTGTCGCTAAGTAACGAATAACCTCCGTTGATCTGTTTTTAACAGGCTTCCCTGAAAGCCCTCCAGCTCCAATTTCCTCAATTCGCGTTTTACTCGTCTTCAACCCTTCACGACTAATTGTAGTATTCGCAGCAATTACACCATCCAATTTCACATTATCTACAATTTCGATGATATCATCCAATTGTTCGTTTGTTAGATCTGGTGCGATTTTCAGCAAGATTGGTTTTCTCTTATCTTTCTTTGAGTTGAGTTCTTGCAAGGTTTGCAATAGTTCGGTCAATGGCTCCTTTTCTTGAAGTGATCGTAAGTTCGGTGTATTTGGGGATGATACATTCACAACGAAGTACTCCACATGGGGGAAAAGCTTTTCAAATGACTTTACATAATCACTTGTCGCTTCTTCATTTGGTGTAAGCTTATTTTTTCCAATGTTTCCTCCAAGAACAAGATCAGTTTTTCGTTCTTTCAACTGTTCCACTGCAGCATCTACTCCTGCATTATTGAACCCCATTCTATTGATGATTCCATTGTCCTCTTTGAGTCGGAACAAACGTGGTTTAGGATTCCCTTCTTGTCCTACCGGGGTAACTGTTCCAATTTCGATGAAACCGAATCCACAATACGCCAAGTCATTATAGAAGCTTGCATTTTTATCGAATCCTGCTGCCAATCCAACTGGATTGTCGAATGTTAGTCCGAAGAGCTCTCTTTTGAGCTTAGGGTGATCCACAACATACATTTTCTTCCAGAGTGCTTTCATTCCAGGAATACTCAGCGTAATTCTGATCATCTTCATGGTTGAATAATGCACTTTTTCTGGGTCAAAAAGGAAAAGAAAGGATCGAATGAGTTTAAACATACCAAAGGTTTTGGCAAAGGTATAAACGAAAATGGGGCAACCGAAGCTGCCCCATTAATAAATTTCAAAACATATTAACAATTAGAACTTGTAACGTCCTCTCCATTTTGGAGCTCGACGTGCTTTCGCGTAATCCTTGTATGTAATATTTCTAGCAACAACCAAGTTTAAGTAGAAGTATGCGTCTTTTTGTTTGTCTCCACGTTGCTGTCCAGCTGTGAACCACGTTGAATTTTCAACTGCTGGATTCGACAAGTAAGCAGCTGTTGGTCCTACTTGTGATGCCAATTCGCTCGGATCATAGTAAGTTCCACTTACGTCATCAATGTAATCAGAGAACGTTTTCACGTAAGTTGCTTCGATTCCTAACCTCCACATTCTACCAATTCCCATTCTCATACCAATTCCAAAAGGAATCGTTGCAGTAACTGGAAGATACTCATCTGGACCTGTTGCTAAGCCCTGTCCTTCGGTACGAAGGGGACGAAGTGCCGTCCATGTTCCATTGTACATTGCTTTAGGATTGAAGTAAGTTACTCCAACACCCGTGAAAAGATAAATTTGTTCGTTGTGATTTTTGAACCCCTTCATTCCTGGGATTTTGAATCGAGCACCAAATTTCTCATTGGCAACAATGATACATTCGATTCTCTGAGAATATTCAATTACAAGAGAGCGGAAGTGTAAATTTCTTGATTCTCGAATAACCTCATTTGTCAGAGCGTCGTTTCCTCTCACCATACCAACATTCAAGACACTTGATGTTGCCCAGTACGGGTGGAATCTAAATCGATATCCAACCATCCCATTCCAGCTTGTTGAAGGCAAATCCAAATCGTCAAGGCTATAATCCTTTCCAACTTGATCGCGACCACCTAAATCACCAAGAAATTGCGTTGCTCCACCTCCAAACATAACTTCCTTCTTATTCAACGACCAATTTCGCTGAGTATTGAAGTTTGTATGCTGTCCGTAAGTAAATCCTGCGGCTAAGAGTAGTACTAGACCAGTTAATAATTTCATCGTTTCGTTTTAATCAGCTTTATTCTAGTGTAGAATCTTTGCGAAAGTAGGAATGTTTCAAGATTTTACCAAACATGTTGGGTATATTTTATTAAAACCCAACTGTTAATGAAGATATTGACACACACAACTATTAAACGAACTAATGGCTAAAAGGTTGGCTCTATATTCATAGAAAGCAGCTGCTTTGTTTCTCCTTTTGCATTCATTGCAACAATCCGGGTAATAAACACAGGACTTCCGACATTAAACCGTCTCAGTTTTCTGCAAAGAATTGGAGGAATTTGACTCCCTCGGACGTGTTCAACTGTACTGCTGACACCATTATCATATTGTATATCAAAAGAAACTATTTCATACCCGTTGTTACAGTCTATTTTCCCTGTTGAGCAAATTTGCGAAATCGGCACTCTTCCATTAAAGACTCCAGCAATACTTGGCATTGTTTTCACCATTTTAGGCTCTACAACTGTTTCTAACTTGGGCAATGCCTTCACTTCTGGCTCTTCAATGGTTTTGGTTTCATTGTTAGCTAAAAAAGCTGGATCCATGTTTGATGGATCAGCTTTGACATTAGGAGTTGTTGTATTTGAGGGATTAACTGTTTGTGTATTTTCAACAGTCGGTGCTTCAGTTTCTGTATTCGAATCGGACTTGGTTTCAGTAAGTTCTTCTGATTTCTCAACAACAATAGTATTTGCCGAGTAATCATCTGTGTTCGTTGTATTAAATTGACTTAAGGTAGTTTTATTATCAAATTTTTCATTTTTGGGGTTAATTCTAACAGCCGATACGACCATGGTTACCATTGCGATTCCAACTGGTCCGTAGAACCAGATGGATTTCCAAATAGGGACTTTCGCGGCGGTGGTTTCTTTCAATATATAATTAAAATTCTGCCTATCACGAATCTCCTGGGAAGTCATCGGTTCTCGGTCCAAAGTGGTGTTTAGTTTTTTCATCACGTTGTTTATTTCAAAAATTGTTTTTTCAGTCTTTCCAGCGCTCGGAAGGTTTTAACTTTGGCATTGTTCTCTGTAACATCCAAAATCTCTCCTATTTCCCGATACGCCCTTTTTTCAAAGTACCGAAGTTCAATCAGTTGAAGATCTGCTTCGCGGAGTTCGGCTAAACACCGAATCAATTTACTTTTGTCCGCTACCAAATCGTCGTCGTCGAATTCTTCAGTAATATCTGCGAGATGAACTGTATCAACATTGACTGTACGCTTTGCTTTACGATCACGAAAACTCTGGTAAAGTTCGCTTTTCGCAATTCTGTACAACCAAGATGAAAAAGGTACACCTCTGTATTCATACTTGTGCAAGTTACTGAGCGCTTTGATGAAGACTTGAGATGTCACATCAAAGGCTTGCTCTTGATCGTCCATCCGTTGATAGACGTACCGAAATATCTGTTCGTGATACTTCGTGTACAGTGGACCGAATCTCTCCGGATCCTTCTTTGCTTCCATGATCCAATCACGCTCTTGCAGAAGCGTAGATTTGGTCTGGTGGTAAATGGGGTTCACTGCCATGTTTCTGGTTTTAATTGTTCTAGTTTGTTGTTGGTTTAAAGCTTGCAGGCTTTGTACTATAACTAAGCCACGTTGACTTGGTTACAATAAAAACGCCAAAAAGTTAATTTTAGTATGCGTGCACAGAAAATAACGAAAATTTAACGATTACCAAAAAGAAGTTTTCAATGAATATTTACATGGATTCATTGAGCATAACGCAAATTCACTCCTTTCTTGTGATGAGTGGAAATGAGGGAATATAAGAAACCGGGAACGAACTTCTAGAGGCTCAGTCATCCATTATCACCCCCACAAACGCGAAGCATTAGGCCCTTCGGAGCCTGCTTTCAAAAAACACAATACTAGAAACTACTTAGAAACAATGTAAAGAATCTCGCTCTCCCCCAATCGGTATCGCTCTTGGATTTCTTTAGAGTAATGTGCGTCTTTATCGAACTCAGTCACAGTGAATCCTGCTTTGCGCAACCAACCTGGATAATCTTTTCCGAATAAACGAACGTGATCTTTTTGCCAGAAATGCTTTTCGCGTTCTTCTGGACTTGTAATAGACCAATCTTCGTAAGTGTCATCTCTGTAAGGTCCTGAGGCACCTGCATGATTCCCCAACCTCCGGGTTTCATTACACGGTAAAGCTCACTCATGCATTTAATTGCATCGTCAACGTGCTCCATAACGTGATTACAAAAGATCACTTCAAATTTATTGTCTTCCAATGGAATATCGTGTAAATCAAAGTGCATATCAGCAATTGGCGAAAC
>CAJQOB010000331.1 GCA_905479845.1 uncultured Flavobacteriales bacterium | reverse complement strand
AATCAGAATACACTATCTGGTGCGGATATACCTTTGAAACGATTTGTTTGAAACACAGTAACCAGATCAAGCGGGCATTAAAAGTTGAAGGAATCGCCTCAAAAGATTATGCCTGGAATAACGCTAACGCACAGGTAGATTTAGTCATTGATCGTGATGACAACTGGGTTAATTTATGTGAAATGAAGTTCTACAACGATGAATTTGTAATAGACGCAGGGTACTCAAAGCGATTAGAAACCAAGAAGCGCGAATTTAAAGCTGATAAAGGTGGACGGAAAGGAATTTTCTTGACAATGGTCACAACACATGGCGTGAAGCCGAACAAATACAGCCCAGCTATTGTTGATCACGACCTAACGATTGATTGTTTGTTTGGCTGAGACTAAGAATTTGGTAAAACGGTCACATTTACTCCGTCTCGACCGACTTATCCCCTTTCACGCGGCGCCATAGCTGACCGAACACTTCACCCAAATTGATCTCGTCCATATTCGGTTGCAGACGCTTTACTACTGTCTCTCCATTTGGGCCGGCAGATATTTCATATCTCCACATGATTTTAGCCGTATTGGGATTCATACCGAATTGACCAAAACGCAGATCATTGAAAACCAATCGATCTTCCTCCTTTTCAATTGTATACCAACCATTCGCAATTCTCAATATCTGGTCGATTGCCTTTTCATCTCGAATAGAGTCGATTAAGTGATGATTTTTCGGGAATTCTTTCGAGAAAATAATTGGCATCTCGTCATCCATTAATGAATAACGACCGAAGCGATAACCACTTTCGGTTTCTATATGCGCGTTCCACAGTACTGAATTTAACGGTGTTGGAAGTGTTTCAATCTCCACAAATTCAATTCCTTGCTTTGCCAAGCTATCATCCACAGCATGATAACTGAAGCCTTTAAAAACAAAAGTTAACGCCATATAGGATGTACTGATAATCAATCCTGCGTTATTGAAAATTCTCCGTCGAGGATTGGTCCGCTTGTGGAACATTGCTATCAGCAAGCAAATCAAGAACGGGATTGTATAGAGCGGATCTACCACAAAAATGTTATTGTACGTAATTCGGACTTCAAACGGCCAGAAAAACTGCGTCCCCCACGTCGTATGCATATCAAGCATAGGATGCGTCACAAGCGCTAGAAAAAAGAGCAGAATCCAATCTCTACGGGTGACGCTGGGTCTCTTTTTGAGGTGAATTCGATGGGCGACCCAAGCCAATACAGGCGCCATTAGAATACTAAACACGATGGAATGCGAGAATCCACGGTGCATTTCGGTGGCAGTGATATCATCAGTAATAAAACGAAAGAGGACGTCTAAATCTGGAACCGTTCCAGCGATTGCTCCCCACAACATTGCTCGCGTACCAATTTTCTTTCCTAAAACTGCTTCTCCTACAGCTGCACCTAGGACAATTTGTGTTAATGAATCCATTAATTATTATAGTTTGCTTTGAATGGTATGCGTAATTCGAATTCACTTGGTGAAATCGATTGGATAATTGGTTTTAACAATAGGTTGGAAACACTCTTTCTATGTTTCGCATATAACTTCATATTTGTAGGCAAAGCACCAATCTGACTTTTCACTAATTCTGCCGTTCTTCCGAGTTGTAATTCTTTCAAACTTTTATTCAACCCTTGCTCTACATAATCATACAAAAATCGCTGATAAACAGAATATTCCTTATTTAAATCATAATCCAAACCAACAAAATTGGCCTCGATCACATCTTGGTTAAAAAGTGCTGTACTAAACCCTACCAATTCACCATTCAACCAAGCTCCTCTGAACGAAAACTTGTCTCCCAAGTTGCGCTTAAAATTTGCAAATGCTCGTGCATTCAACCGTCCAAAACTGAAGTCCGATTTATCCAAAACATTTGAAAAAAGTTGCTCTATCCTTTCCTCGTTTTGTTCAATATCTTCAATGGAAAAATCTTTCAGTTCTAAAACTTTCGACTTGGAATATACACTCTTCGCTCGCGTTCTGAACTTCGTTTTCATACTTGCCAGATAATCATCCATAGTTTTCCAACTCTCGTGATACGTTAGCACCATGTTCACGTCAATCATGAAATCACGGTAGCTTAAGCTCTTCAATCGATCTGAATACGAGGTTGAACCTGGCCAAAACTCCTTAAAGAGTGTAATTGATGATTTTTCCTTGATAGAAGGCTCTGTTTTTAAGGCCTCTGTTATTGACGCTACCTCGTCCATGGCTTGATCATCACTAATCAACCTTGATAAAAATCCATTCTCGCCGTCGCAGAACACATTTCCACAAACCAATACGTTGATCGTGAAAACATCCGCAATTTTCTTGTGGATGTGATAGGATAAATTGCACAAATCTTTCGAGTATTGGCGTCGTTTATCAACAAAAACAACCAATTGATATACCGCGACCAAGGCAGGTTCACCAGTCTCCGTGTACGAAATCGCGTAGCGAAACTTCAATTGGTCTCCCAACGCATCTTCCAGTGCCGACAAATATCCAATCGACAAATATATATTCCTGTTGTCTGCTACTTTGTTCCAATCCTCTGTTGGGATCTCACTAATCGACTCAACAATTTTTCGATTTGTGCCAATTTTCACAGCCGTTTTTTGATTTTCCATCATTTAGTATCAAAATTAATCAATTAGTTCTCAAACCAATATTCAATTTAGAAATCGGTTCAGATGGATTATAGACGGTAAAAATGGACGATGGATTACAATTTCGATTTAAAAATGCTCAGAATGATCTCTAACTAGGATTGAACACGGTGCTTCAACTTCACCTTGTAATCACTCGCCATCATAGTAAATGCCATTATCTCCTTGACATCCTCATGAGGTGTGACCATTTCGACATCGAAATTTTTAAAAAGCATTGAGAGTACTAACTTCATTTCAAGCAAAGCAAGGTTTTTACCTGGACAGAAGCGCGGCCCACCTCCAAATGGAATATACGCATCCATGGAATGCATTGGACACTTCGACTCTTTCATCCAGCGCTCAGGAAAGAAAGTCTTGCCTTTGGTAAAGTTATCATCTTGTAGAGCAGCATGCCGTGAATGAACTAACATTCGCGTTCCTTTCTTGAAGAAATATCCTTCAATCTCCATATCCATCAATGGTTCAAATAACAGCAATGGCGCAACAGGCTTCAAGCGCATTGTCTCATTCGCAATTGCTTCCAAGAACTTGAAACCTTGAGTCGATTCATATTCAGTGATGCATTTTAAATCACCCAAAGTTTGATCTATTTCTGATTGAAGTTTCGATTGATAATCAGGATACATGGTCAACAAGTAGATCGTCCAAGCCAAAGTATGAGCTGTTGTATCTTCTCCAGCCAAGAGAACAGTTACCAAATTCCCTTTCACCTGTTCATCTCCAAAATCTTCTTCGTTCTCAGCTTCTAACAGGATAGCTTCCAAAAAGTTCGTTGGATTCTCTTTGAGTTCAGGATGCTCTTCCAAGCGCCTTCGTCCATCCACAATCCACTGATCGATCATGGAATCAATTGCATCTAGCGCTTTATCAAATTCACGGTCTGCCTTTTTACGAATCAGTTTGTGCCATTGAATCGGCTCGTTGATTCGCTTGAAAATCATTGGAAAAATCTTCTCCATGTGATCTTGAACCACACCTCCCTTCTCTTCGATGGTATTCATTTCGAATCCAAAAGCTAAGGTCGTTGTAATATCTACGGTGAACCTCAAAAAATCTTGTTGAATATCAATTGCTTCACCAGAATCAGCTGCTTTCTTCCATTTTGCGTAAAGTCGATCCACTGAAATCAGCATTTTATCAAAGAACGCTTTTTGATGCTTCACATCAAGTCCCTTTGCTACCATTCTTCGGTGCATCTTCCAATCATCTCCTTCAGCATTGAAAACACCATGAACACCTTCAGCACGTAGAATTTTGTCTAATTTCTTCATTCTGATAAAACCTTCAGGTCGCTCACGAAGGATATGCTGGATGATTTTTGGTTCAGAAATGATCGCCATTTTCACTGGCCCGAGTTTTATCTTGTACACAGAGCCATACTCGTCAGCCATTTCTTGAAACTGATTGTGCATGTTCGACAATTCCATGTCAAAGGCACTTCCGAAAAATGGAATTCCTTTTGGGCCAGGTAGGTCTCTAAATAAAATGGGCATCGTGAATATTTAGAAAACTAAAATAAGGAATCTGAACTACTCCGATGTTTTTTTTATGAAAATTATTGATTTCCTGAGCTCTTCATGAGAGTGAATAGAATTATTCCGAGATAGACTTTTCGATCTGTAAAACAATAACAAACAAAACGAC
>CAJQOB010000330.1 GCA_905479845.1 uncultured Flavobacteriales bacterium | reverse complement strand
CAATGAATGTACAAATCTCTTCTACCTCTGGAGTGTCCACAAATCCACACTGTAAACGAACCATGTCAGATCCTGTACTAATCAACATGTCTCCACGTCCAATCAATTGGTCAGCTCCGTTTCCATCCAAGATCGTTCTAGAGTCAATTTTTGATAGTACACGGAACGCAATACGAGCAGGGAAGTTGGCCTTAATCATTCCTGTAATTACATTTACAGATGGTCGCTGCGTGGCAACAATTAAGTGAATTCCAATGGCACGTGCTAATTGAGCGATACGAGCAATCGGGTGCTCAACTTCTTTTCCTGCCGTCATGATCAAGTCAGCAAACTCATCAATCAACACAACGATGTACGGCAAGAACTGATGTCCATTTTCAGGGTTCAGTTTTCGCGCAACGAATTTCGCGTTGTACTCTTTAATCGTACGGCATTGGGCTTTTTTCAACAGGTCGTAACGATCGTCCATTTCAATACAAAGCGAATTCAAAGTATTGACAACCTTACTTACATCTGTAATGATCGCGTCTTCTTCGTCCGGCAGTTTAGCCAAGAAGTGACGTTCAATTCTGTTGTATAATGTCAGCTCGACCTTTTTCGGGTCAATCAGAACGAATTTAACCTGAGCAGGGTGTTTCTTATATAAAATCGATACAAGAATAGCATTCAATCCAACGGATTTACCCTGACCTGTGGCACCCGCAACCAAGAGGTGAGGCATTTTAGTTAGGTCGAACGTGAATGTTTCATTCGTAATGGTTTTACCCATCACAACAGGCAATTCGAAATCGCTGTCCTGGAATTTTTTAGAAGCGATTAGTGAATGCATGCTCACCATGTCTGGGCTACTATTCGGGACTTCAATACCGATTGTTCCTTTCCCGGGGATTGGAGCGATAATACGAATTCCGAGTGCTGCCAAACTCAGGGCGATGTCGTCTTCTAAGTTTTTGATTTTAGAAATTCTGACACCAGGAGCAGGAACGATTTCGTACAAGGTAACTGTTGGTCCAACGGTTGCCATAATTTTCGAAATCTCGATTTTGTAGTTCGAAAGCGTTTCTACAATCTTATTTTTGTTCGCCTCGAGCTCCGACTTACTTACCGATGGTCCTTTGCTTTCATATTGTTTCAATAAATCCAGAGAAGGGAGGGTGTAGCTCGATAAATCCAATTTTGGATCGTACTCTCCAAACTCCTCAACTTTCTCATTGACTTCCTCGCTTGTCAATATTTCGTCTTGATTTTCTGTTGCAACTTTAACAGAGAAATCACCGTCATCAGAAGATTCCAAAATTGGTTCTGCTTGTTCTTCCGGTTCAGGTGTTGTTATTGACAACTCTTCTCTTCCTGTGGCATCAATTACCTCAGAAATCAGCTCATTGTCTTGTTCTTCTGTAAAGTCAACAACCTGTGCTTGTTGTTCTTCAATCTTTTCTTCTTCCTTGATTGTATTAACAACTGCAAGATCTTCCTTAGAACGAATTTGGTTGTCATCAGTGTCAATTGTAGCTTCAGCTTCATCATTAGACTTGCTAAACCAACCGATTACTTTTTTCAGATTTAGATTGAAAAGTATCAATGCGAATAAATACCCGATTGCGATTATCAGTATCAGAGATCCGAATTTCCCGAGAGTCAATCTGAACCAGTCGTTGACTTGGTATCCAAACGTTCCGCCCAAGTAATTCACCTGATTGGCGAAGAAGCCAAAAAAGACACTCAACCAAATAGTAGAAAGAACCACAGTAGATAAGGTCTTACGAATAGGAAGTAGTTCAGTTTTGAACAATAATTTTATGGATAAGATGAACGTGAACAAAGGGATTGCAAAAGATGAGATTCCGAACCAGCGGAACACCAAGAGGTGAGAGGTCCAAGCTCCAAATTTACCTAGCCAGTTAGCAACGGGTACGGAACTTTCTTCAAACAAGAATTCAAAAAAGCCCTTGTTAATGAGTCTGTTTTGATCTTCTTGCCACGTAAATAGGTATGAGAAGATTGCTAGAAAAATAAAAAATGAAAAGATGAGTAATCCAACACCAATACTCGTTTTTACTTTCTTTTGATTGAATCGATCCTTCAACTGCTGAAGGGGTGATTTCGTTGATTTTTTAGGTGCTTTTTTCTTGCGTGTTCGAGAGGTAGACTTAGCCTTTGGTTTTGCCGTCTTTTTACTTGATGATACCTTCTCGTCTTTCGCTATATATTCGTTGTCTAATGCCATTCTTGTAGCTATATCTTGCGAAGATAGTTAGGAATCTCGCGCGCATGAGAGAAAATTACAGTAAGTATACACAACGAAATGTTAGTTGTGGGAAGTTTAATTTCCGCTCTGTGCGCCTTTCGCTTCGATTAATTTATCCATGAAGTCATCGAAGCTAATGCGTTCAAAATCAGCAGGGATTCCGAAGAGGTCGTGCTCTGGTGTGTACTCACTCATTTTTACCAAGGTGTAATCAAAAATTGCGTCTGGGGTAATAACACTGTATTTTGTAGGGATACCATTGATCTTTGGGTAAGCATTTACAATTTCTGATGAATACCCTTTAAGATATAAGAACTCAATCGGTTCTTTGAATTCAGGGTGTGAAACCATCAATCGGTTCATCTTTCTCCCAAGCATTCTCGTTTTACCACATTTCTTCTCAAAAACGAACTTGTCCATTTCGGATGATGTAGTATCGCTCGCCTGTTTTTGTTTCTGATCTTCGGTTTCGTCCATCTGGATAGCAAACTTACCAAATTCGGTATCCAACATGAGGTAAGACTTGTCCAAAAGCATGTGCTTAATCGCAATCTGATTTCCTAAATTCTGGGTGAAATTTTCTACTCGAACAATCGTATCATTCGTATAAACAATCATTCTGTTATCTGGAACCAATTCCTTAAGTGAACTATCGCGAACGATGATTTTATACTCTAGCATTCCTACGAAAGTCTTGGTCTTTTTTGATTGGCTGAAACTTGCAATAGGGAAAGCCAAAATGAGAGTGAAAAAGAGGATAAAATTGCGCATAGAAATTGGTTGTTTCTTGTTGAACGGAAATGAAGCACTAAAGTTACTAAACTGCGATAAGGATACTGCTATTAATTGACTGGATTTAACAGACAATTAATATTATTTTTGCCAATCAATCGAATCTTATGAAGGAGTTACAGTTAATCATTAATTCATCGGAAATTACAGCAGGAACCCGCGGTTCTTCTTTAGGGCCTGATGCTGTGATCGCGGCGGCACGAAAAAAAGAGAATTACTTCTTTCGTGATCACGCTGTGATGAGAATTGAAAACGAGAATCAAATGCTTGATACGGAGGTGAAATATCCTTTTGCTAAACGAATTGAAGGTTTAGTGCAAGTATTTGACCGTGTTTCAAATGCGGTAAAGCTAACATTAGAGAATGGTAAGTTTCCCTATGTTTTAGCTTCTGATCATGGTTCGGCAGGTGGAACTATGGCTGGTATTAAAGCTGCTTATCCAAACAAACGATTAGGTGTAATCTGGATTGATGCGCACGGAGATTTACACACGCCTTACACGACTCCAACTGGAAACATGCATGGCATGCCTTTAGCAACAGCCTTGGGAGAAGATAACTTAGAGTGTAAATCGAATGATCCTCATGGAGATATTGTTGACTACTGGAATAGATTAAAAAATACAGGAGTTGAAGGGCCTAAATTGAGCGCAGAAGATTTGGTTTTCATTGGTGTAAGAGACACCGAGAAACAAGAAGATGCGATCATGGAGAGGCTAAACATTACTAATCATAAGGTTGAATCGATTCGATCTGAAGGGACGCAAGCAATTATTAAAAAGTGCTTGGATAAACTTTCAGATTGTGATATGATTTATGTTTCATTCGATGTGGATTCAATGGATCCAGAGTTATCTTCGTATGGAACAGGAACGCCAGTAGCAAATGGAATTACGCCAAATGAGGCCTATGATTTTTTAACGGCATTTGGAGAGGAAGAGAAATTAGTATGCATGGAATTCGTTGAAGTGAATCCATGCTTAGACAATAAACAAAATAGAATGGCTGAAATTACTTTTGAATTATTTGAGGAAGCAGCCAATTCAATCAAGAAATAATGGAATTAAAAATTAAAAAAGCGCTTTTAGAGAATTCTGAAGCACTTTTCGGAACATCAATCGAGGAGAAATCGATTCAATTTCAGAAAACACGTAAAGATGTAGAAGGTGATTTGACCTTAGTCACATTTCCTTTTGTGAAGATTTTGCGCTGTTCTCCAGTTGATGCTGGAAACAAAATTGGAGCGTTCTTAGCGGATGCAATTGAAGAGATTGATTCCTGTGAGGCAATCAATGGATTTTTGAACATAGTTTTGTCTGATGCGTATTGGATAAATAAATTGGACCTTGTCTCTAAAGATGCACAATTTGGTTTTTCAAAGCCAGATTCGAAACCAACAGTAATGGTCGAGTATTCTTCGCCGAATACCAACAAACCTCTTCACTTAGGTCACCTGCGAAACAACTTTCTAGGTTACTCAGTTGCTGAGATTCTGAAAGCTAATGGACATAAGGTTGTGAAAACACAAATCATTAACGATCGTGGAATTCACATCTGTAAAAGCATGTTGGCTTGGGAGCGTTTTTCTCCATTGGATGAAAATGGAAAACGTGAAACGCCTGAATCAACTGGAATGAAAGGCGATAAGCTTGTTGGAAAGTACTACGTTATTTTCGATAAGGAAATGAACATCGAGGCAAAGGGAATTATTGATTCTTGGACGGCTGGAAACTTTGACGGTTTTGATGCTGATGTTGCCACTGAGGTAAAACGATTGATCGATTCCAAAGAAGGGAAAGATGAAAAAGCGATTAAAGGAATTGATGGTAAAATCAAGGAAATCGCTAAGAATCAGACTTCGCTTTTGAATGATGCAAAAGAAATGCTCATCAAATGGGAGGGAAGAGATCCTCAAGTGTATTTGCTTTGGACAACAATGAACAGTTGGGTGTACGACGGATTTGAAAAGACCTACGACACGATGGGGGTGGATTTCGATAAATTGTACTATGAATCGGATACTTTCTTGATTGGAAAGGAACTTGTTGCTGAAGGACTTTCGAAAGGCGTTTTCTATAAAAAGGAGGATAGCTCGGTTTGGGCTGATCTTTCGGATGAAGGAGTTGACGATAAGCTTGTTCTTCGTTCTGATGGTACGGCCGTTTACATGACACAAGATGTTGGTACAGCTGTAGATCGTTTCAAGGACTACCCTGATCTGGACGGTATCATTTATACCGTAGGTAACGAGCAAGATCACCACTTTAAGGTTCTCTTTTTGATCTTGAAAAAATTGGCATACAATTGGGCTCATAATTGTTATCACCTTTCTTATGGAATGGTTGAGCTTCCAAAGGGCATGGGGAGAATGAAATCTCGTGAGGGGACTGTAGTTGATGCTGATGACTTGATGGAAGATATTATCGTTCAAGCTCAAGAAATGACGCAAGAACGTGGTCATATCGATGGAATGTCTGACGAACAGAAACGATCGCTTTATGAATTGATCGGACTTGGTGGATTGAAGTATTACTTGTTGAAAGTTGATCCGAAGAAGAAATTGGTGTTCGATCCAGGTGAATCGATAGAATTGAATGGAAACACTGGACCATTTATTCAATATGCACATGCAAGAATCAAATCTTTGTTGGCGAAATCAGAGGATAAACTTTCACTCGAGGGAGTTTCCGCTTTCTTACCTGAGGAAAAATCAATCGTTAAGCAATTGGTTGAATTCGAAAACGTGGTGAGGGAAGCAGGAGCAAATCATTCTCCAGCATTGATTGCAAATTACACTTACGAATTAGTGAAGCAATACAACCACTTTTATCAAAGTGTTACAATTTTGAAAGAGGAGAATGCTCAACTCAGAGCGATGCGATTATTGCTGAGTGAGAATGTGGCAAAAATCGTTTCCTTAT
>CAJQOB010000329.1 GCA_905479845.1 uncultured Flavobacteriales bacterium | reverse complement strand
GAATGTCATTTGGGTCTGGAACTCCAATAAAAGTGGTTGCATTCGTGAATTGAAAATCACTCTTTGCGCAATCAATTGGTGGTGCCATTGTGAAATCGGGGATCGAATGTCCACCAACTTCAATGATGTCAGTTTTAATTTCAACTCCAACACAACCCGCTTGAGTTGTTGCTGTGAGCGTTACGGTATACGTTCCAATTGTATTATAGATATGAGGAGGAGGAACTTGTCCGATAAAAGGAGGAGAGCCATCACCGAAATCCCAAACCCACGAAACAATAGGGTCCGATACAGGATTCGGAGATACAGATAAGTCTAAAAATTGAACTGTCACAGGGGCGCATCCATCGTCTTCATCTAAGGTGAAATCAACGATTGGTGCTGTCACCGTTATTAAATCGATTTGAGTTGTTGTCCCGACACATCCATTGGCATCAACCATTGAAAGAGTAACCGAGTAGGTTCCATTTGCAGTGTAAACATGAGGGCCAGGGCTGAAACCTGTCGCCGTCATACCATCACCGTAATTCCAAATGTAGCTTGATCCTCCAGGTGAGTTGTTCGAAAAGTTCAAGCTAAATGGAGTACAACCAATAGTGGAACTAGGTGTAAAAGAGGGTGTGGGAGGTGGGTTGACGGTAATGGTTTGTGTAGCAACATCCTGGCACCCTGAGTTTGTGTTTTGCGAAAGCAAGGATATAGTGTAAGTTCCAGCCGTTGTGTATGTAACACTTGGATTCTGAGAAGTAGAAGTTTGACTGTTTCCAAAGTCCCAATTCCATTGGTTCGCTCCGACAGTGGATTGATCCATGATTAATATTGGATCACCAACACACGCGTCCGTTGGTGCAATAATACCAGCAGCAAAATTGGAAACGACAATGTCATTTGTGAGGCTGTTGACGCATCCTGTTGTTGTATTCGTAACCGTTAGGGTTACTGCGAATGTTCCTGCATTTGAGTATGTTACCGCGGGTGGATTTGTAGCTGTGGATGTTTGTCCATTCCCGAAATTCCATTCATAGGTAATGTTCGGCCCGGCTACGGAAGCATTGGTGAATGTAACATCGAAGGGAACGGTACATCCGTTTCCAGTAAAAGTAAAATCTGTTTGAGGCAATGGGTTAACGACGATGTAAGCTGGTTTAACTTCTGGGTCGGCAACTCCATTTTGATCTGTAACAACCAATGTAACCGTGTAGGTCCCACCGGCATTGTAGGTGTGAACAGGATTTAGATCATTTGACGATGCTCCATCCCCAAAATCCCATGTTCTTGTGACAATTGGGACGGCCCCTGCAGTTGAAGCGTCGGTGAAATTGATAGGTGTTCCGACACAAACTTCTAAAGGAGATGCTGAAAAGTTCGCAGTTGGAGCCTGCCCAAAAGAAAAAGAAGCACACAGAATTAATAGTAGGCTAAGAAGTTGTTTCATAAGCTTAGTCGTTATCGTCTACCTAATAGACGCATTTTTAACGGAAGTGTGTGCTTTTGTTTCGTAGAATTTCCTAAAAATGAGCAAAACGTAGTTCTCATTGAGTCAAATGAGCGAAAACTTAGTTCGCCATTTCGCTCATGAACTTAATGCGCATTAATCTTAGTTCTTCCTCAGAATAATCACCTTCAAACTCTTCGTAAGCAGCTGTAAGGTCATCTGTTTCTGCGTCTGTAAAGTACTCGTAGATTTCCTCCTGAACTTCTTCATCAAGAATATCATCAATGTAGTAGTTGATATTCACTCGCGTTCCAGATTGAACAATCGACTCAATCTCATCGATTACTTCTTCGACGCCTTTACCTTGTGCACGTCCTATATCTTCCAACGGCAATTTCCGGTCAATATTTTGAATCAGTTGAACTTTCATTCCTGATTTGTTCACCACTGATTTCACAACCATATCTTGAAGGCGTTCGATGTTGTTCTCTTCAATATAACCTTTAATCAACTTGGCGAAGGGCAATCCGTAGCGCGTTGCTTTTCCATTTCCTACACCTTGAATGTTCGTGAGTTCTTCAATGTTTGTAGGGTACTGAAAGCACATTTCACGCAGTGAAGGCTCCTGGAAAATCACAAAAGGTGGAATTCCTTTATCCTTTGAAATTCGCTTGCGCAGATCAATCAATTGATCATAAAGAGCTTGGTCCAGAACGGCATTTCGCCCACCTGAGTTGTCAGGTTCAATAACGTCAACAGTGCCAGCGTAATCGTGTTCTTTGATAATCTCAAATGAAGTTGGCTTTTCGATAAAAGCGTGTCCAGCTTCAGTCAATTTCAGAACTCCGTAAGTTTCAATGTCTTTTGATAGCAATCCAGAAACAACCGTTTGGCGGATCACGGCATTCCAAAACGGAATGTCTTTTTCCTTTCCAATACCAAACATTGGATGTTGATCGTGTTTGTATGCCTTCATTTCTGCCGTCGCTTGACCAGTCATGAAGGAACAATAGTGCTTCGATCGTTGAGTCTCTTTCAGCTCTTTAACTGATTTCAGCAGATTTTGGACGTATTCTTTTCCTTCTTCTTTGATCCTTGGGTTCTTGCAGTTGTCGCACATGTCGTTACACCTCTTTTCATCGTAAGTTTCTCCGAAATAGTGCAAGATCATTTTACGTCTACAAACTGAAGTCTCAGAGTAGGATGCGATCTCATTTAATAATTGACGCCCAATTTCTTGTTCAGCTACTGGTTTTCCCTGAAGGAATTTTTCCAATTTCTCAACATCTTTGTAGCGATAGAATGCGACACATTCACCTTCACCACCATCTCTACCGGCACGTCCAGTTTCTTGGTAGTAGCTTTCGAGTGATTTTGGAATGTCGTGGTGAATCACAAATCGAACATCTGGTTTGTCAATTCCCATTCCGAAGGCAATTGTTGCAACAATCACATCTACGTCTTCCATCAAGAACATGTCTTGGTGACGAGCACGTGTTCCTGCATCAAGTCCAGCGTGGTAAGGAAGAGCGTTAACCCCATTGACCTTTAACAATTCAGCCAATTCCTCAACCTTCTTTCGACTCAAGCAATAGATGATTCCACTTTTGCCTTGCTTTGTTCGTATGTAGCGAATGATTTGTTTCTCAACATCTTTCTTAGGAAAGATCTCGTAATATAAGTTCTCACGATTGAAGGAAGATTTGAAAACCTTCGCATCTGTCATGTTTAAGTTCTTTTGAATGTCGGTTTGCACCTTTGGAGTTGCCGTTGCCGTTAATGCAATGATCGGAACTTTCGATATTTCCTCGAAAATTTCTCGCAAACGTCTGTATTCAGGTCGGAAATCATGTCCCCATTCTGAAATACAGTGGGCTTCATCGATCGCGAAGAATGAAATATTCACCGAAGTCAAGAATTCAATATTCTCTTTTTTGGTCAATGACTCAGGTGCAACGTATAATAGTTTTGTCTTTCCTGCAACAATGTCTTCTCTTACGCGAGTAGCATCAGACTTAGTCAAAGAAGAATTTAAGAAGTGCGCGATAGAATCATCATTGGAAACATGTCTCATAGCATCTACCTGATTCTTCATCAAAGCGATTAACGGGGAAACAACGACTGCTGTACCTTCGGAAATAATTGCGGGTAGTTGATAACACATGGACTTTCCTCCACCTGTGGGCATGATAACGAAGGTGTTGTTCCCATCCAAGACATTTTGAATGATTTCCTCCTGACTTCCTTTGAAACTATCAAAACCAAAATAGGTTTTTAGAGATTCTTTCAAATCCATTGCTGCCATTTGCTTATTTTATTGAAATGCTTATCTAAAATAGGTAAATTCTCTCAATTTCAAGATCACTATTCAGACTTCGATTCTAAAAAATTTATTGAATTCTTTTTAAGCTAAATGATTTTGAGTCATCTTTTTTCGGTGAGAGTTCCTTATTTCGCTGCATTCAAACTCGAAACTGTATAAATTCAATCGATCCGACGACGATTTAGAATTGAACTCAGGTTAGTATTACTATTTTTGTGCGATTAATGGACGAGAAGAAGAACATGTCATTTTTGGATCACCTCGAGGAGTTACGTTGGCGACTCGTGAGATCTGCTATAGCAATTGTTGTATTTGCAGTTGCGATTTGGGTCTTTATGGAATGGATTTTAAATAATCTGTTTTTGTCCATGCGCTATCCAAGTTTTCCGACATTTCAGGTGATGTGTGACTGGATGGGCGTTTGTGTTGAGTCGATTGAAATTGAAATGCAAAGTACGGAACTCCTTGGACAATTCTCCTATGCCATTATGATGAGTATCATGGGAGGGATTGTATTGTCCTTTCCTTTCTTGTTTTATCAAATCTGGTCATTCGTTAAGCCCGGACTCAAAAAAAATGAAATGGGTATGGCCAAGGGAATTGTATTCTATGTGAGTATTCTCTTTTTTATTGGGATCCTTTTCGGATACTTTATTGTCGCTCCATTGTGTGTTCAGTTCTTCGGAAACTTCCAGATGAGTGAGGATATCGTCAATAGATTTACGATTAACTCCTACATGGGAACCGTGATTTCTTCGGTTTTTTATTCGGGCTTACTTTTCCTCCTTCCAGTTGTAACTTACTTGTTTACAAAGCTTGGCGTAATCACTCCTGAGTACCTTAAAAAGTACCGTAAGCACGCCATTGTTGGAATTCTAATTTTGTCAGCATTAATTACTCCACCCGATTTAATTAGCCAAGTGATTGTAGGGGTTCCTATCGTAATACTATACGAGGTGGGAGTATTGATTTCGAAGCGTGTAATACGGAAACGCAAAAAAGAAGAAATGAACCAACTTTAATTGGAATTTCTTCGTTAATTTCACACGACAACCGTATGAAACACTTCTTTCTTTTTCTTCTCTTTATTGTGCCATTATTTGCCTTCGGCCAGAAAACGAAAGTTTCTGGGGTTGTTATCGATGGATTAACGGGAGAGCCGATGCCTTTCGTTTCGGTTCACTTTCAAGATTCTAAGATCGGCACACTCACAGATTCTGTAGGGTATTATCTACTGGACACATACTATGGAACGGATTCCTTGGTTTTCTATTCTTCTGGATATTTGAAGATGACTGTTGGGGTTGAGAAAGATGAAGAACAAGAAATCAACGTTACGCTCCCTTTACAAGAATCAGAATACGATGAGGTCGTTGTTGTGGCTTCCGGTGAGTTTCCATCCACAATACTGCATAAGAAGGTAATCGCGAATAAACCAATCAACGATAAAGAAAAGCTGAGTTCGTACGAATACGAAGTTTACAATAAGGTTCAGATGGACCTGAACAATATAGGCGAGAAGTTCAAGGAAAGAGGAGTTGTTCAACGTTTGGACGTGGTAATGAATTACTTGGATTCTACCGAAGATGGGAAAAGCGTATTACCTGTTATTCTAAGTGAGAATGTCTCCGATTTCTATTTCAAAAATGACCCTAAAAAGAAGAAGGAAGTTGTTAAAGCTACACGGATTAGCGGTATTGAGAATTTTCAATTGAGCCAGTTTTTAGGAGATATGTATTTGGATATCAATATTTACGATAATTATATCCAGTTTTTCAATAAGAGTTTCATCAGTCCAGTAGCGAATTCAGCGCGAAGTTTCTATAAGTTTTATTTGGAAGATTCGACCTTCATTGATAACCAATGGTGCTATAAACTTCGATTCCGACCAAAGCGAACGGGTGATATCACCTTTACTGGTGAAATGTGGATTCACGATACAACGTATGCTGTAAAAAGCTTTAAGGCCGATATATCTCCTGGGGTTAACATCAACTACGTTCAAGGAATGTATATCGAACATCATTTTGATATGGTGGCACCAGAAGTTTGGATGCTGACAGAGGAAAAGATGATTGTGGATTTGAAAATTGCAAAGAAAACAGGAGTCTATGGTTTCTTTGGTCGACGTAAATCTACTCGAAAGAACTTCAATGTTAATAAACCTAGGCCGAATGAATTCTACCGCACGGATAATACGGTTGATATGCTTGAAGGAGCAGATCAACGCGATGACGCTTATTGGGCGGAAGTTAGGCATGAACCACTTTCTGAAACAGAGGAGGGGATCGATGTTATGATTGACTCCTTGAAAGAAGTTCGTTTTTTCAAGTTTTTGAAAAACATGATTTACTTCATCTCTACAGGGTACTATCCAGTGAAGAAAATTGAAATAGGAAGTATTTATAACTTTTTCAGCATCAATCCAGTTGAAGGTGTAAGAACTGCTCTCTCACTTAGGACGTCCAATAATTTTAGTCGAAAAATTGAGTTGGGAGGTCGAATTGCCTATGGGTTCAAAGATGAGCGTTTCAAATACGGTCTGACGTTCAGAGCAAATCTCTCACAAAAGAAAAGAGCATTGCTAAGTGCATATTACAATTACGACATTGAACAAATTGGTCAATCTTCAACGGCAGCTTCCGTTGGTTCAACCTTTGGGACATTGTTAAGAACTGGTCCATTGGACAAGTTGACCTTTGTGGAAAAAATGGGAGTCACTCTGGAAAAAGACATTAAGAAAGACATTGTGCTTTATGGTGGTTTGGAGTGGAAGGAATACGTTGCACTGGGAAAGGCGAATTACGTTCGATTAAATTCTACAACGGGCCTTCACGATACAATTACAAGTTTGAGGACGAGCGAAATCACCTTGCGTTATCGTTGGGCGAAAGATGAGGAATTCATTTCAGGATCATTCGACCGAACTTCCATTCGATCTCGTTTTCCGATTATCGCTATTCAGGGTGTATTTGGAATCAAAGACATATTTGGAAGCGATTACAACTATCAAAAGGTTGACCTGTTCATTGAGCATACTGCTCCAATCGGTTTCTTCGGAAGGATCAAGTACGGAATCAATGCGGGTAAAATATTCGGGACTACGGCCTATCCATTTTTGAAGGTGCACGAAGGAAATCAATCCTATTGGTTGTATCCAAATGCATTTAACAAGATGAACTTCTTTGAGTTTATTTCCGATCAATACGTGACAGGATTATTGGAAAATCACTGGGATGGCTTATTTTTTGATCGGATCCCGCTTGTAAAGAAATTGAAGTTGAGATTGGTTACCACTGCAAGGGTTGTATTTGGAAGCATTGATCAAAAGCACTCCACGGAAATGTTACTTCCCGATTTTACAAAGCAATTTGGAACGACTCCTTACGTTGAAGTAGGGGCAGGAATTGAAAATATTTTGAGCGTTGGTCGAATTGATGTATTCTGGAGACTTACACACTTGGAGCCAGGAGTGAAGGTGACTGATATTAGTAATTTTGGCGTTCGAGCGAGATACTCACTCAATTTCTAAGAAGAAATGAATTCAGGTTATGAAATTACACACAGATAAAATTGCGAAGGCATACAAAGGTCGTAAGGTCGTAAAAGGAATTTCTGTTGAAGTGAAACAAGGTGAGATCGTTGGGCTTCTCGGGCCAAATGGTGCAGGTAAAACGACTTCATTTTACATGATCGTAGGACTGGTAACGCCAGATTCTGGAAAGGTGTTTTTGGATGAAACGGAGATTACAAGTATGCCGATGTATCGCCGGGCTCAGATGGGAATTGGATACTTACCACAAGAGGTTTCAGTATTTAGAAAATTGAGTGTCGAGGACAATATCATGGCGATTTTGGAAATGACGAAGTCTACAAAGCAAGAACGAGAAGCGCGATTGGAACAATTGATCGATGAGTTCAGCTTGGGGCATGTTCGAAAAACGCTTGGAAACAGATTGTCGGGAGGGGAGAAGCGAAGAACAGAGATTGCTCGAGCATTGGCTACTAACCCAAAATTCGTTTTGTTAGATGAACCCTTTGCAGGTGTAGATCCAATTGCGGTTGAGGATATTCAAACGATCGTATCCGAATTGAAGAAACGAAATATCGGAGTTTTGATCACTGATCATAACGTACAAGAGACACTTTCAATAACTGATCGCGCCTATTTACTCTACGAAGGAGAAGTCTTGTTTTCAGGTAAACCCGAGGAATTGGCTGCAAATGAACGTGTTCGAAGCGTCTATCTCGGTCAGAATTTTGTTCTTCGAAAGAAATAATTTTTTTGGTCTCGTGAAAAAAGGCTAAATTCACACTTTACTAGTTAACACAAAAGCGATAAGATTATGCGCAAATTTAAATTCTACTCTACATCATTACTGATTCTTTCGGTATTGTTCATCAGCCTTGCTTCTTGTAAGAAGTGTAAAATTGAAGGTGAAAATGTTGATGCAGGTGAAATTATAACTGATGTTGCGATATACCCAGACCACGGTTACATCACTCAAGATATGAGTGGAGATTACCATGTACATGCTGGCTCTTTAATTGCTGACAAATTTGATATGAGTACAGATAACGGTTTCACACGTTCGGCATTCAATTACACAAACTACAGTATCTTAGCGTACCCAATGACATTAAATTGTAATCACTTTTTATCTCGCGAAGTGAATATCGATCATGATAATTCAACGGCGACGTATAAAATTACAGTTACGCAATGTAAAGACGCTGATTGTTCTCAGCAACGTTACATCGAGAATTTCGTTGTTGTTCCAGCAATTCCTGATACATATACCATTTTACATGATATTCAGACAATAGAACAATAGATTCTAATTCAGATATTGAAGAGTCGCTTTCCTTGGAAG
>CAJQOB010000328.1 GCA_905479845.1 uncultured Flavobacteriales bacterium | reverse complement strand
TACTCTTCCTTATTCGAACAGGAGGAACTCGTTCTTCAATATTGGGATTTGAGATGAGTTTACATTTCGCTTTGGAAACTATATGCTCTCTGCCTTTGTGCTTTATTTTTATAGAGCCGTTCGTGAGGGAATCAATTGCTTTCTGATCAATTACTCCTTCAACTTGAACCCAATATACTTTCCATTTATTTGAACTCGGAGACAATAATCTTGATTTAAAATGGTTGTCATTCGTCAAAATTAAAAGTCCTTCACTGTCTTTGTCTAGACGACCTACGGAGTAGACATCCTTAGGAAAATTAAATAAATCGCCTAATAACAAATCGGAAGATTCTCCAGTAAATTGACACAGATAACCGTATGGCTTGTAAAGCTTGTAATAGAAATGATTAATCTGCCAAATCGAGAGCACATGCTTAAGTTTGCGCTTGAAAAACTACGAGATCAATATGATTTTATCATTATTGACTGCTCTCCTTCTCTAGGACTTATTACAGTAAATTCATTAACAGCTGCTGACTCTGTTATTATCCCTGTACAATGTGAATATTACGCATTAGAAGGATTAGGGAAATTATTGAATACAATTAAAATTGTGCAAGGCCGTTTAAATACTGAACTTGCAATTGAAGGGATTCTTCTAACAATGTATGACACTCGATTGAGATTGGCTAATCAAGTCGTTGAAGAAGTGAAAATGCACTTTCAAGAAATTGTTTTTGACACAGTAATTCATCGAAATACAACGCTTGGAGAGGCACCTAGCTATGGAGAATCAATTATTATGCATGATGCTTCAAGTAAAGGCTCTATAAATTATTTGAACTTTGCGCGAGAAATTTTACAGAAGAATGACATGACCAATATGACAAACGAAGATAAATCCAACATTTTTAGTGATGAGCTCTAATACAAAGAAAAGGTCAGCGCTAGGAAAAGGTCTGAGTGCATTGTTGGAAAGTGCAGAGACAGACATAACAAGTAACTCTGGACTTGCAGATAGTGTTGGCTCTATTTCAGAAATACCAATTTCATCCATAGAAGCAAATCCATTCAATCCTCGCACACATTTCGAGAAGGAAGCCTTAGAAGAACTTAAAAATTCAATTGCCACACACGGCATTATACAACCTTTAACCGTTCGTAAATTAGGGCGAGATAAGTATCAATTAATATCAGGAGAACGCAGGCTTAGAGCTTCGCAATTGGCTAATTTAGAAGTTATACCTGTATATATTCGTATTGCAAATGATCAAGCAATGCTGGAAATGGCATTGGTCGAAAATATCCAACGCCAAGACTTAAATCCAATTGAGGTTGCCTTTTCATACAAACGCTTAATTGAAGAGTGCAACTTAACCCAAGAACAGCTTAGCTTCAAAATTTCAAAAAGTAGATCTAGTATAACTAATCATTTAAGACTATTAAAGTTACCGCCTGAAATTCAAGCAGGTGTATTCTCAAATGAAATAACAATGGGACATGCAAGAGCTCTCGTTTCAGCAGGTGACGAGAACAGTCAAGTGACATTATTTAACCGTGTAATAAACGAGAATTTATCGGTTCGTGACATTGAGGCTTTGATACGTGGTGAGGAAATTAATAAACCCTCATCAAAGAATTCGAATGGGAAAAAGTCTGAAAAAATCGCGATTTCAAATACCGAATTAGTATTAAAAGAGCGACTAAGTGATGTTTTATCTACGAATATAAAAATTCAAAAAAGTCCAAAAGGAAATGGTAAAATAATAGTAGAATTTACTTCTGGCAATGATTTAGAACGAATTATGGAATTGCTTAATCAATAATGAGAGCTTTATTTGTCTTGACTCTACTGTTACCGCTTGGGTTATTTTCACAAAGTAATTCAAACACATCATTTAGCGATACATCCTATTTAATTAACGATTCAATAAAAGTACATTCACCCAAAAAGGCAGTGTTATTTTCAGCTATTCTTCCTGGTGCAGGACAAGTATATAATCATACGGCAATGCCTAAGGGGAAAAGAAAAGCCTTTTGGAAAGTACCTTTGATTTATGCTGGACTAGGAGCAAGCACCTATTTTTTTCTTAAAAAGCAGTCCTTACAAAAAGAGCTAAAAACAGAATACCAGTTGCGTTTAGATACTGGCTTTGGCACAGAAAAATGGAACGATTATGATGATCAAGGGATTCTCGTTCTTTTTGACCAAGAACTGAACCGAAGAGATATGTCTATTTTACTTCTAGGACTAGTATATATTATTCAGCTAGTTGATGCTGGTGTTGAAGCTCATTTTGTGTCTTTCGATGTATCTAAAGATTTAACGATGAGTTTTGAACCAACTGTATTTAATAATCAAAACATTGGTCTCAAATTATCACTTAATTTTCGTTAAAAACCTTGTTAACTCAGGACAAAACTCTATTTTTGTTTTGAAATGAATATAGCACTGATTGGATATGGTAAAATGGGCAAAATTGTTGAAGAAATAGCTCTGTCAAGAAACCATACAATTATCGGAAAAGTAAAC
>CAJQOB010000327.1 GCA_905479845.1 uncultured Flavobacteriales bacterium | reverse complement strand
TTCAACCTTACAAATGTCGATGAGTTATTTGATGTTTTATTGAACATCGGTCAGCACCCGAAAGAGAAATCTGATACAGTAACTGTTCTTGAGAAAATTGGACACTTCTTGGATGTTGAAAATGAAGAATTGTACAGTCAATTGAAATCTCAAGGGTATGATAACCCTTCGATTTACAAGAAAATTGGAGAATCATTAAACGTCGAAGGTATTTTAAAGCATGCCTCTGCAGATTGGGACGGTGGATATGCCATGGCAGGATTGTTTGGTCACGGTGATGCATTCGTTTTACGCGATCCAGCAGGAGTTCGTCCAGCATTTTGGTACGAAGATGATGAAGTGTGCGTGGTAGCGTCAGAGCGACCAGTAATTCAAACTGCGTTCAACCTGAAATCTGAACAAATACAAGAATTAAAACCAGGTCATGCCTTGATTGTTCGCAAAGATGGAAAAACTAGTGAAACTTTAATCAACGAACCTGTTACTCCTGCAAAATGTTCATTTGAACGTATTTATTTCTCTCGTGGAAATGACGCCTCAATATACAAAGAGCGTAAGCAGTTAGGAAAGAATATCGTTCCTCAGATCTTGAAATCGATCGATTACGATTTTGACAATTCTGTATTCTCATTCATCCCAAATACGGCTGAAGTATCATTTTACGGAATGATGAAAGGCTTGGAAGATCACTTGAACGAAGAAAAAATCAATGATATCATCGCGCTTGGGGAAAAACCAAACCCAGAAGCGATTCGTCAAATCCTTTTGAAGCGTGCTCGATTAGAGAAAATCGCTATCAAGGATGCCAAATTGAGAACATTCATTACGCAGGATGATTCACGTGACGACCTAGTTGCGCACATCTACGACATTACATATGGTAGTGTAAAACGCGATACCGATAACTTGGTTGTGATTGATGACAGTATTGTTCGTGGAACGACCTTGAAGCAATCAATTTTGAGAATTTTGGACCGATTGGATCCTAAGAAGATCGTTGTTGTTTCTTCTGCTCCCCAAATTCGTTACCCAGACTGTTATGGAATTGACATGGCGAAAATGGGTGACTTCATTGCTTTCGAAGCAGCTGTTGCCTTGCTCAAAGAGCGCGGGATGGAAAACGTAATTGAAGAAGTTTACAAAGATTGTTTAGAGCAAACCAAGCTTCCTCGAGTTCAACAAAAGAATGCCGTTCGTAAAATTTACTCTGGATTTACTGCTGAGGAAATTTCAGGAAAAATTAGTCAGATGTTAACTCCTCCAAGTATCAGTACGGAAGTTGAAATCATCTACCAAACGATCGAAAATTTGCACGCCGCTTGCCCAAATAACACAGGAGATTGGTATTTTACAGGAAATTACCCAACTCCAGGTGGAAACAAAGTAGTGAACAAAGCATTCATCAACTGGAAAGAAGGTAAAAACGAACGCGCTTACTAATCAAATATGAAAGGCCGCACCGCTGTTGTTCTTTATGTACTCAGTGCATACGTTATTCTCCAGTTCATTTGGTGGGGCTACCACATTATTGATTTAACACAGGAAGTTTCTGAGAAATCGAATATCGTCAATAATCGAGTGACGATGATCCTCGGTGAAGGTGCCGTTTTCCTTTTGATTTTAATCGCTGGGATTTGGTACGTGCGTCGATCAATCATCAGAGACATCAAACTCTCAGAACGACAAAGCAATTTTCTTCTTTCGGTCACACACGAGTTAAAAACACCGCTCGCTTCTAACAAGCTGTACCTTCAAACGATTGTAAAACGAGAGCTTGAAAAAGAGCAGCGAGATCAACTATTGATCAAAGCGATTGAAGAAAATGATCGACTCGAAAGAATGATCGATAACATCTTGAATGCTTCACGACTAGAAAACAAAGCACTACAAGTAACCAAGGAAACATTTGAATTCAATTCTTTGGCAACATCATCGATCGATCGATTCAAACAACTTGCACCGAAAGCTGATTTCAAACTGGAAATGGCAGACAAGACATCCATCAAAGGAGATCGATTGTTGATTGAAACGATATTGAACAACCTCATCGAAAACGCGCTGAAATATGCAGGTCATTCTGCCAAAATTACCATTTTCAGTAGCAAGGGGCGATTTGGAGTGAAAGATAACGGACCAGGGGTTCCACCCAAGGATCAGACAGAAATATTTAAAAAATTCTACCGCTCAGGTAGCGAGGACACGCGTACTCAAAAAGGGTCAGGCTTAGGTCTGTACATTGTATCGAAATTGGTTCATCTTCATGGAGGAACAATCGAATATTCGAGCAACGACCCTAAAGGAGCGTGCTTCACAATTGCATTGAATCATGACTAAAAAGATTGGACTCATCATTCTTGATGGCTGGGGCATTGGAGACAAATCTGAATCGGATGCTATTTACAACGCTCGCACTCCATTCATGGATCAATTGATGGCGAAATATCCATCAGCTGAATTGCTCACAAGTGGAGAAAATGTTGGACTTCCAGATGGCCAAATGGGAAATTCAGAAGTTGGACACTTGAATATCGGAGCGGGACGAATCGTCTACCAAGAATTGACACGAATCAACAAGTCCATTCGTGATGGTGAATTTTTCGAAAACCCAGTTTTGAAAGAAGCTTTTCAACGCGCAAAAGACACAGGGAAATCAATTCATTTCATGGGCTTGGTTTCTAACGGAGGAGTTCACAGCTCTCAGGAACACTTGCACGCCTTATGTAAAATGGTCGTCGATTTCAATCTTCAAAACGCATTCATTCACGCATTCACAGACGGTAGAGATTGCGATCCGAAAAGCGGATTACATTTCATCGAAACTTTACAAAAGGAAGTTGAAGGTACACCTGTGCAAATCGCATCCATAATTGGACGCTACTTTGCAATGGATCGCGATAATCGTTGGGGAAGAATCAAAAAAGCGTACGACTTAATGATTCATCGTACTGGTGAAGAATTTGAAAAGGCTTCTGATGCAATTGAATCATCGTATTCAAACAATATCACAGATGAATTCATTGAACCGAGCGTCATCAAAACAGTCGGAGAAAAGACAGGAGCAATTGAAGATGGTGACATCGTTGTTTCCTTCAACTTCAGAACGGACCGCCCTCGTGAAATTTCCATTGCTTTAACGCAAAAGGATTTTGAGGCTGAGCAAATGAAAAAGTTGAATCTGGCGTATTACACAATGACCGATTACGACAGAACATTCGAAAATGTTAACGTGATATTTGAGAAAGACAATCTTTCAAACACACTGGGAGAAGTCCTTTCCGACAATGGGTTATCTCAAGTTCGAATTGCTGAGACGGAAAAATACCCACACGTGACCTTCTTTTTTAGTGGAGGACGAGAGAAAGAATTTGAACATGAAAATCGCATCTTGGTGAATTCACCGAAGGTGGCAACATACGATTTGCAACCAGAAATGAGTGCGCCAGAAGTTCGTGATCGCATTACCAACAACATTAGAAACAAACAGCCGGACTTTATTTGCTTGAACTTCGCCAATCCTGATATGGTTGGTCATACAGGAGTTTATTCAGCAATTGTTACAGCTGTCGAAACCATAGATAGATGTTTGAAGGATGTAGTTCACTGCGGTGAGGAGTTTGGCTATGAATTCATCGTGATTGCAGATCATGGAAACGCAGATTATGCTGTGAATCCAGATGGAACACCGAATACCGCACACTCGTTAAATCCAGTTCCAGTGGTATTGGTTACAGAAGATAAAGTAACGCTCAACAGC
>CAJQOB010000326.1 GCA_905479845.1 uncultured Flavobacteriales bacterium | reverse complement strand
TAAATCTTTTACTTTTGAAATAAAGCTTTCAATATTTTGCAGTCGAGGATCAGGCGTGTAAAGTACATTTATGCTCTTGTACGCAATTCCTCTAATTTGAGATAAATCAATTTGCTCAGCGTCTCTCTGGTAGGTAAAATCAACGAAATACTTTTGTTTAACAGGCAACATGAAAATTGCCTCGGCTTCATCATTGGTTTTTGCTTTGAAAACATCATTTGATTTTAGCATTCTGATGTACACATCTTCTTGAATTCCTCCAGACGGCCCTCCTCGAACCTTGAGTTTTACTCGAACATGAGAAGAACTTGGCTTAATGTCAGGAGCTGTTGTTTGCAGAATGAATTTATCCTCCTTCTTCTCCTTGAACGTTCTTGATTGGTACAAAACCGTCAACTTCGAGTTCATTGGGATTTTACTTACCGCTATTCTACGAATGGACTCAACGCCATCGATGTCAACATCATACTCGGAATCAACGGGAATTACAAAAGTCGCAGCACCTCGAGCATTACTTCTCGATTGATAAATGACTCCTCGTTCAAAATCGCACAAAGCTATTTCAACGCCGGCATAAGTCTTGTTCTTCTGATCTTTTAGCACGATCGTGAACACACTTTCTTTCGAAGATGGCTCCGACATGGGACTAATTCGCTCTTGACTGATGATTTTGAAATCAATCGTTCTACGATCTGGAACGGACTTATTTTGAAGGGCATAACCCACCGGATCGTAGGTAAACATATTACTTCCCGACCCTCCTCGAGTTGCATCAATTCTAATGCAGTTTCTCATTTCTCCAATCGAACCCAACCAATTCCCATGAGTAAAGGTATGTGTCAACTTTCCTTGACTGTTCGTTTTAAGCGGTAAATGCTCGTAAGTTGTCGTTTCAATAAATACGACATCTCGATTTACGTCAGCTCGCCCCTTGTTTGTGTTTACAGTTAGAGAATACTCGTATTCGGTAGTTTGTCCAAAACTTGAAAAAGCAAATAGGAAATACAAAACGATTGAGGAGAGAATGGTTTTCATATGGTCGTATTTTCGATTCGTTATATTCATAAGGGGCTCACTGATGAAATGTTACACCTAGATGTTGTAGAAAGCACCTATTGATTGATTAGCTCCATGCTAAGCTATGGAAGTGACAAGAGATTTTTATACTTTGCGCAACGAAAATTTAACCTTCTTGTAGTGCGCAATATCATCTACTTACTATTACTACTACTTAGTTTCCAATGTAATTCACAAACCCTTCCTGATTCGCGAAGCGTAGACTGGAAATTGGCTGGATTGAGAGACACCACAACAAATGGTTTCATCGAAATCGAAATGCAGGCATTGGGAGCTACAGGAAACGGCGTAACTCCTAACGATTCACTTCTGGACAGTGTCCTAACATCCGTTGGTGATTCAGGTGCTATTTTACTATTCCCTTCAGGAGATTTCCTATTTAACGAAACCATTATTCTTCCCAACAACATTGTTGTTAAGGGAGATGGAGCCGAATCTACCACCTTTACTTTTGATTTAGGAGGTTCTGGTCATTCATTTTCAATTGAAGGACAAAATGTAAGCTCCGCAACAACTTCAATTCTTGACAATGCTGAAAAGGACGACAATTACATTTTTGTAGATGACCCTACTCTCTTTTCAGATGGAGACTGGATCAGAATCTTGCAAAATGACAGTAATCTGGTCACATCATCTTGGGCTTACAAAACCGTAGGTCAGGTTGTCCAAATAAATTCTGTAATTAACGACAAGCTCATTCTAGAATCGCCATTACGAATGGATTATGACAGTTTTAGAACTCCCTACATTGTAAAGATGAATCCAGCTAAGAATGTTGGGATAGAGTGTTTGAAAATCCTCAGACTTGACAACACGGCACCTTCGCAAACGAGTAATATTTACTATTCCTATGCTGTGAATTGCTGGGTAAATGGGATTGAATCCGAAAATTGCACGTTCAGCCACATCCAAGGGCGACGTTCTTCGAACTTACATGTTTCAAAGTCATATTTTCATCATGGATTTGATTATGGTGGCGGCGGACGCGCTTATGGTGTGATGCTGCACATTACAACAAACCAGTGCATGGTAGAAAACAACATTTTTGAGCATTTGCGTCATTCAATGATCGTTCAAGCTGGTGCAAATGGGAATGTATTTGCCTACAACTATTCTCATTATCCTTACTGGGAATCGACCCCAAGCAATTCAGCTGGAGATGCCGTTTTACATGGAAACTACACCTACGCGAATTTATTCGAACAGAATATCTGCCAGAATATCGTAATCGATAATTCGCATGGTCCAAATGGTCCTTACAACACCATGTTGCGCAATCGTTCTGAGCGTTACGGTATCTTTTTTAGTGCGAGTAATTCGCCTGATCAAAATTTCTTAGGCAATGAAATTACGCATACTGGAATACCATACAGTTTGATAAACTACACCATCTTGGGATCTGGACATTTCATCCATGGAAACAACAACAAAGTCACCATTCACCCTTCAGGAACTGAAATCTTAGCGGATTCTAGCTACGCTTACGAACAAAAACCGAATTTTCTAACTTCTTCTCACTGGTCAGGAATAGGAACACCGAATCCTATGGAATCAGGATCAATCCCTGCTTTCGACAGATATCAAGCTGGAGCACTTTTCATTAATAGTTGCGGAGATAACACAGCAGACCTAGACTCACCTACAGAAACTGAAGAGGTTTCAATCTTTCCGAACCCAATTCGGAATAGTTTCGTGATTTCATCCAAGGAGTCAATTGAAAGTATCGAGGTCATTGATTTAACAGGAAAAATGATTACTTAAGCGAATGAAGTAGGTTTTTCCAGTCAAATTGACACACATAATTGGAATGATGGGATTTACATCGTAATCGTTCATCTAAAGATGAAAAAGCTGAGTAAGATGATAATCAAGTCGGATTTGTAGTAGTCTACTCATTTAATGAATACTACAACGATTGCAATATTGGGATTAAGGACATAAACTGCCCTTGAGAATAAATTAGTTCTTCTATCTCTAAAACGTTGAAGTCAACAAGTCGAATACAGCAGGATCACTGCTAGCTGGAGCCGAAAAGATTTCCGTTTTATCTCCAATGAAAACGCCATCAGGATGCGATGATCCAGGCTGAAATGCTACAACTCCAGATGCAACTTCAACTTCAGAAACACTGAATGCGGCCGTCATCGTTGTAGTCGCTGACATCAGATCAATTGATGTCACAGGATCGGCTGGCACAGGTTGAGATGGAACTGGTGCAATCACTTCATTTGGAGTTAAATTCACTTTTCTCGTCTCTGTTGAAGCACTTTCTTGCTCACTTAAATTCGTTTCTTTAGACTCATCAAGTCTCTCTTTTTCCTGAGTTTCCATTTCCTTCCCCTCTGAAGAAGTATTTTCTTCATCCAACGCCGCAACTTGCGTGGTATCGGAAGTCATCACATTTGAGTTCACAAATGGATACGCTAGGAAGATCAACAAACCTACAGCCGCCGCTTGCACCAATGGTTGACGATAAAAAGGTTTTCCTTTAGGCGTAAGTACAGCCAATGGAGCATTATACCAAACTGGCGCCGCCTTTGGATATTTCTGAGCAAACAGATGGTCCAAACTTTCTTTGGTTTCATCTTTAGGAGTAGGATTTGACCAATCCATCGCACCAATTCCAGCAAACATTGCCTTCACTTGGTTAAACTCCTCTTCAGAAGAACACAATTCACCTAATTCAGCGCGATCTGCAGCCGACAATTCGATAAACTCTTTCTCTTTTACGATATCCATTACATCCCTTTCCATATCATCTATTAATTACAGGATTAAATTCTTTTAAACTTTCCGCGAGGTACTTTGTCGCATAAAACAAGCGCGATTTCACAGTACCATCACTAATTTCAAGGACTTCAGCGATTTCTTTAATCGATAATCCTTCTATATGTCTTAATTTGAACGCTTCACTATGCTTCAGATCCAAGGCATCCAGGCTCTGTTCAAACTCTTCCCGAAAGAAGCGATCTTGAACTTCACCGAAAACATCTGTGTTAGTGTCGCCGATTGCATAATGCTCATCCAAACCATTCGAAGTGTTTTTTCGTACTTCCTGTTTCTTGTATTCGTTCTTACACATGTTATTCGCTACGGAATACACCCATGTTTTAAACTTCCTTTTGGGATCAAATAATTCAGGCTTCCGAACAATTTTCGCAAAAATATCGTGTACAAAATCTTCTGCTTTTTCACGGTCTTTCCAGAGCATGCGAATGAAGTAGCCCAACAATGGACCTGAGTACCGATTATAGATTTCATCAAATGCTCGTTGGTCACCTTTACCAACAGCAATCATCAAATCTTCATCAGACAGTGTTTTATATTGTGGTCGAATCAACCGCATTTAATAGCTCGATTTCACCTTTTGAACTTGTTCATATTTCCGACATTGGACACCGACTTGATCACTGACTTCGTCGACATCTTTTAATTTCTTTTCTTCTCCGGTTAACTGATAGACCTTCCTCAGATGTAACAACATGGGCAGGTAATTTGCCGATAATTGCCTCCCCTTCTCATCAATAGGATTCATAACGACTTCCTTTTCCATAGAATTGTTCCATAAAAAATCGTTCCTGGAGAAATTATCAAAGCTTTCAAGATGATACTCAAACACCAATCCAACTACGTATAACTTGTCTTGAATTGCTTGGAAGTACTCTTTTGGTGTGGTTAGAGAAATACTGAGGTTTTTATCCACATTCAGCGCGCAAAAGTCTGCCAAATAGTTGACATCAACGACATCAGATTCGGGCAATTGAAATCCCTTCTCTTTCAGTTCTTCTTTGTAAGAATCGCTCTGAAGAAAGTCAAGAGAAACGAGTGTCACATCCTCACGAACACCAACGCTGTTTTGAGCGTAGTAAGTCCCATAACCATCATCGAAACCATGCGTAATAAGGGTTCCCGACTCAGGTACCGATCTCAAAATATCTCCAGAATAAGAAATAACGTTATCTGCAAGACGATTTGACTCACGTAGTTTTTCAGCATAAACCAATGCAGAGTCCACGTCTTCCTCGATCATATAGTAACCAGCCAATTGAACATGAACATCTGCATTGTTAGGTCGAATTTCTTCAGCAGCTTTCAAATCTGAAATAAGCTCAGTATTGTAATTTCCTGCTACGTATTTAAAATAATGTGACTCAAACGACCCTGGAGCATTCACTTCAAAATAATCAACGGCCTGATCCATTTGAACCTGTTGTTGAATGGATGGTGAGCGACTCGTGCGTTGCATATCGGACGTCGAGTACGTTGATGAAAAGTTAGTTGAAACCGCATTCATTTCCACAGCTTTGATCATCTCAGAACTGGAATAGGCATCAACTCCTTCAGTAACAATTTCCAAATCTTGAGTAGCTTTTTTATCCATTACTGGCTCAGCCTCCATTAAAGGTGATTCTTGAGTTCGTTTTGACGATTTAAACTTCCCTTTAGAAGGACTGCTTTGAATTTCTTTCTTTCGAAGGGCTTTCGACGAAATCACAGGTGTTGGAACTTCAGCAGTCGAATCAGCTTCCTCTACCTCCTCCTCCACAGATTCTATCACGATTGTTGGAGAAAACACGTTCGAATTATTATTCGTTACGGGAACACTATTTGTGGTGCCATTGAGAATCTCCGTCTCTTGCTGAGCAAAGAGTGTTCCTGATGACAGAATAAACATTGTATAAATTAATACGCGCATAATTTCACGGATTTGTATTCTTATACACCTAACAATTGGAAAGGTTCATTGAAAATACAGTATTTTTTTTTTGAAGACGGAAAAGCCTTTGGTGGAGTACGCTAAGAATTGTTCGTTTCCCCTGCAAAAAGAAACTTGTTTGGAGAGATCAAATTTGTTTTAACCGCATACATCACAATGCCAGCTGTATTCCTCACGCCTAATTTTGACATGATATTTTTACGGTGAGTTCCAACCGTATGATTACTCAGAAAGAGCATTTCAGCAATTTGAGAATTTGTATTCCCCTCAGCGATAAGAACAATTATTTCTGATTCACGATCCGACAGAACCACAGGTTCACAAGAAAATGCATCAAGATCGATATCATCAACATCTAGGTTCGCTACTTGAATCGTTTCAAGAATTTGACCACAGAAAAACTTATTTCCTTTCCCTGTTTCTCGAACAGCATCAACGATTTCCGTAATTGAACAATCCTTTTTTACGTAACTCATTACTCCAGAACGTAGGGCATCTACAACCGTTTGAGCAGATTGTTCAGGCGTTATAGCCAAAATACGCATGTGTTTTTTGAGAGCCCTCAACTTTACAATAACGTCAATTGAAAAACCTTTGGATGTATAATCAACAACAACTACATCCGTTTCAAAACTTTTCACAAGGTCCAATAATGCTTCACTTGAAGTTGCCTCACCCACCAACTCTACCTTAAGGTCATTCTTAAGGGCAGAACGAATCCCTAATCGGACCAGTTCATTGCTATCGGCGAGGACAATTTTCATTATTTAGAATCATTTTAGATAGCAAATATAGCTATATTCAATCAAGAACGAAGCACAGAAAATAAAAAGCTTTCCACACGTCAAAATGTAAAACTTATCAATCGAATATTCTATGAGCAATAAACCCTTGGATCGGGAGTTTATACATGAAATCAAACTTATGAAAACAGAATTTTTCCGATCGCTGATACTCATTGGATTCGTTTTCTTTTCAAATCATCTTAACGCTCAAGGGTGGACTCAAATTAGTGACTTTCCTTCAACAGCAAGAGATGATGGAACCTATTTCACAATTGGATCCATTACTTATTGTGGAACTGGTTTGAATTCAAGTTGGAATCCAACGAATGATTTCTACGCGTTTGACATGATTTCAGAGTCTTGGTCTACAATTTCGGAGCTTCCTACAAACGAATCGAGACAATATTCCAACGCTTTTTCTTCAAGCACACATGGATTTCTTTTCGGAGGATTGAATGCTACAGGTTACTTGAACGATTTGTGGAAATATGACCCTATTCTTGACACATGGACAGAACTTACTCCGATGCCATCTGTTGGAAGAAGCGGAGCATCTTGCTTTACCATTGGCGACACAGCGTATATTGTCGGAGGTCAAACCCAGAACAACGCTGCAGTATCCGAAGTTTGGTCTTATTCCATATCTGGTGATTCTTGGATACAAAAGAATACACTTCCCGATTCTCTTTGGAGGGCATCTGCAACATCTCACCAAGGCAAAGGATATTTGGTGTTTGGAGCAAACAACAGCGGCGTTTATCAAAATAAGCTCTATCAATATACCCCTTTAACTGACACGTGGTTGCAGTTATCCAATTTCCCTGGTGTCGGCAGAACCTATTCTGGAATTGGTATACTGAGTGATGAAATTATTCTTGTCGCAGGTCGAGACTCAATAGGGAACTCTTACAATGATATGTGGGAATATTCTATCACATCAGACAATTGGATTCTTTCCGTTAATCTGCCTTCAAATCAAAGGAGAGGTGGAATTTGTTTTTCTTCGAATACTGCAATCTATTACAGTACAGGAATTGATCTAAACGATACTAGATTAACTGAAACATGGAAATACGACCTATTCTTGAGTACGAAAACAGAAACCTGGAATGAATTCATAGTCTATCCAAATCCAGCAAAGGATTTTCTCAGGATTAAAAGTTCTAGCATTGAAGGAGGTCTTCATTACCAAATATCCTCCCTTGACGGCACCATTATTCAATCGGGAAAAACGGATATTGAAAAATCAATTCAGCTTAATCCTATCGAAAAGGGAAACTATCTCATTACGATTCAATCAGAATCACAAAGAAGTACTAAGAAAATTGTGATTTTCTAGAATTTCAACAACCAGCCGAATTCGTCGGTAGTTTTTCCAGCCTTCAAATTTCTCAAGTAAGCACTGATCTTGTTTGAAGTCTCTCTCGTTTTAGGGTCAGGAAGTTCAAACAAATCATCGCGGTATCCGATTTTAGCAATTTGCGCAATTGTTGCAGCCGTTCCAGCTCCAAAAGCATCAGTCACTCTTCCTTCACGAAGTGCTTTTACCAATTCTTCAACTGAAATTTCTCTCTCTTCCACAGGAATCCCCCAGCTCTTTGCCACATCAACAACAGATCGCTTGGTAACACCTCTTAAGATTGTATCCGTATCCTCCGCTGGAGTAACCATTTTTCCATCGATTTCAAAAACAACGTTCATCGTTCCCGATTCTTCAATAAATTTATGCTCTTTCGCATCCGTCCAAATCAATTGATCGAACCCTTGCTCTTTTGCCAATTTCGCAGGATAAAGAGAAGCGGCGTAGTTACCCGCAGTTTTCGCTCGTCCAACTCCACCTTCAACAGCTCGAGTATAATACTCTTCAATCTTCACGTTAACAGGTTGCGAATAATACGCACCAACTGGACAAGTGAAAATGATGAACTTATACGTATCAGAAGGCTTAATTCCAATGAAATCATCTGTAGCGAACATAAAAGGACGTATATACAGCGCGTACCCCTCTTTCGACGGTACCCATTCACGGTCCATGTTAACAGTTTTTTTGATCAACTCAATAAAAGTTGACTCAGAAAGAGTTGGCATACACATTCTTTCACATGATTCGTGAAAACGCTTCGCATTCAAATCTGGTCGAAATATCAATACATTACCATCTTCATCTTTGGTAGCTTTCATGCCTTCAAAGATTGATTGTCCATAATGAATTGCCGATGTTGCTGGATGCAAGTCCAATGCTCCGAAAGGTAGAATCTCTGGTTGCTGCCATTCCCCATCTTTGTAATCCATCACTAACATGTGATCGGAGAACACTTTTCCGAAAGGAAGATTATCCCAATCAACCGTATTGATACGAGATGCTGAAATTCGTGTTGTCTTTATGGTAAGTTCGTCGTGTAACATAGGAGATTTTCTGTGCCGCAAAAGTACGTAGAATCTAGCAATTATCAAAGTCGACTATATATTGCACAGAATAAAATCAGTAATTTTGAATAGATCGTAGAAAACAATTGGAAAGAAGTAGGGAAATACTGAAGAAACATTGGGGACATGAGTCCTTTCGTCCTTTACAGGAAGAGATTGTCGATGGCATTATTTACGGTCACGACACTTTGGCAATCCTTCCAACAGGAGGTGGAAAGTCGGTTTGTTTTCAGGTGCCTGCAATGGCTTTGGATGGTATCACATTGGTTGTCTCGCCTTTGATAGCGCTTATGCAAGACCAAGTTGATCAACTCACTTCAAAAGGAATTAAAGCCCAATTGATAACAAGTACTCTTAGTTATCGAGAAATTGATATTGCGCTAGACAATTGCAGATTCGGAGGTGTAAAATTTCTGTATACAAGTCCCGAACGCCTGAAGTCCGATTTATTCTTGGAGCGTTTCAAAGAAATGCCAGTCAGCTTGATTGTAGTGGATGAAGCCCATTGTATTTCTGAATGGGGACATGATTTTCGTCCTGCTTATCGAGAGATCTCAACAATTAGAGAAATGCACCCTGAAGTTCCCGTAGCAGCGTTCACGGCATCAGCAACTCAAAAAACAAAAAAAGACATCGCTGAGTTCTTGGCGTTAAAATCTCCAAAAGAATATAGCGCTCCTCTTAATAGAGATAATTTAAGCTATCATGTTCGGGCCAGTCAGAATAAGCTCGGATCAATCATTGACTACTGTCACAATAGAGGTCAGGAAACTGGAATCGTATACTGTCAAACGCGGAAAAGTGTAAAAGAGGTAGTTCGCCAGTTGCGACTTAAAAACATCAATGCTGGGTTTTATCATGGAGGATTGAGTGCAGAAGATCGCTCGTACATGCTCACTAACTGGATGAAGGGGGCTATAAAAATCATGGTGGCGACTAATGCCTTCGGAATGGGAATTGATAAATCGGATGTACGATTTGTTTTACATTTTGAAATCCCTAACACCTTAGAGGCTTATTACCAAGAAGCAGGAAGAGCTGGACGTGATGGCGCATCGGCTGATGCAATAGCCTTTTGGGAAGAAAAGGATTTGATTACAATGCAACAGCAATTGGATGCTAAATATCCTTCCAAAGAAAGGATTAAACAAATCTATTCAAGTGTTTGCAACTTTCTGAAAATTGCTATTGGCTCGGGAGAAAACGAGACCTACCCCTTCGACTTACGCGCTTTTACAAAAACATTCAACTTTTCGATAACAGAAGTTTATCACGCCCTGAAAATTCTTCAAACGAATGGAGATCTTTACTTCTCAGAAAGTAATTTCCAACCGACACGCTTGAAATATTCCATTGGCAGTTCCGCTTTGTACAAGTTTCAAGTGGGACATGATTCAGTCTCAAAACTGATTACCTTACTTTCAAGGTCTCATTCGGGAATTTTTGATCATTTCGTTTCCATTCACGAGTCTGAAATGGCAAAAAGACTATCGGTTAACACAAAAGAATTAACGCGTCAACTGGAGCATTTAGAGCAATATGGTGTGATTGACATCAACTTCCGAACATCTTTACCAAAGATCAGTTTGTTACACGAACGCTTTCCGGACAATTATTTAAAATTGGATTTCTCGATTTACGAACAAAGAAGGGACTTGGAAAATTCCAAATTGGCCTCCATGATTGCATACATCCAGTCCTCAGAATGCAGAACACAACTAATTTCCAAATATTTTGGAGGAGATGTTGAGAATTGTGGGAATTGCGATCGCTGTCGGGAAGAAGCAAACAGTAATCATTCTTTTGAAGAATTAATTGAGCTCATCCCCACTCTGCTGCCGGCAACACTAGACACTCTTGTAAATCGACTTTCCATCAAGAAAGAAATGATCATGCGTGCTGTTCGCCAATTAATGCTAGAGGAAACGATTCACTTTGAAGGAGGAGAATACAGAAATTAATTCTTGATAATTGCTTTCAACGCATGAACCTCTTGTTGCAAGCCTTGAAGCGTTTTAGATAATTCCTTGTCATCCAGCCGAACTTCTGGTAATTCCGGAGAAATGTAATTCACAAACTTCCAAATCTCTAAAACATCATTTGCGTGAACCATGTATGGCTCGTAGAAAGTATTTGTCGAACACAGTTGAAATGACTGTTCCGAGCTCAAAAGATTATGAACAACCTTAAACACAATCCCTTCGTCCTTTGTAACGACGATACAGGGTGTTCCACTTCTAATTGACATCCAATTTTGAATAAACTCAGCAACGACATATGAACCTTCAACCACCGGAGGCATTGAGTCACCTTTAATCGGGAATGAACGATACTTTCTATCTTTTGATAAGAAAGGAAGATGAAAAGTTGGTAACACCTTGATATAATCTGGATCTGCATAACCAGCCGTATAACCAGCACTGGCTTTCATTGGAATCATTTCAATAATATCTTCATTGTTTTCATCCACCATGGCAGTTAAAACGCGTAATTTTTGACCTTTCACATCAGCAGAAAGCCCTTTATCGATTTTTTCCCATTCAGATTCTTTGTACTTCTGAAAATCCTTACGAACTAAATCATCAATCGACACTCGATAATAATCACTAAAAAGGATCAAACTATCCAAGTTTGGCTGTGCAACATTGTTCTCGTAACCAGAGTATGAGCTACGCGTTAAACCGAGGTCATTCGCCACTTCTTCCTGAGATTTGCCCAAGCGTTTTCTTAAAAGTTTAAGGTTAATTCCAATTGCCATGTCGATATTTTAATCAATAATTCGTTGGAAATGTAATCATTTCTTAGAATATAAACGATTATTTGACGATTTATTAATCTCTTAATCGAATAGGATCACCCATTAATCGAGATTTTACGGCGATATATTTAGCACCAAGAAAGATGATTTGAGACGAATAGTAGACCCAAACTAAGATTATCAAGACAGTCCCTACAACTCCACCACCAGCGGCAAAGAAATAATGAGTAAGATAAAATTGAATCAATAACTGACCTAAATACAAAAGGATACTAGTTACAACTGCCCCTTGAATTGCACTCCGCCAAACTACTTTCCCATCATGAAGATATTTAAAAACAAACGCGAAAATAATACCATTAGCCAGAAGAGGGATTCCGTGTTGAGCGAAATAGGTGAACAGGGTATTTAGAAAATCGTAATTTGAAAACAGATCGTTTCCTATGGAAAGGAAAATCGTTTCGGCAAAGTAAAAAATCACTAACAATACCGTTGTTCCTGTAATGAATAGCATCGACAATAATCGAAACAAAGCACTTCGGACAATTAATTTTCTACGCGAACCTGTCAACTTATCCAAATCATAGAAATCGTTCATGCTCCGACGCAAAGAATTGATCAAGGCCGTTGAGGAAAACATCAGTGCAATCATCCCAATAACTTCCATGAAAATATTTCCCCCACCTAAATCAAGTTGACCCAGAAATTCAAGTATTCCAGTTACATCGGAAAGCCCAATTTGAACCGTCAGAAAATCTTCAATAATACTTACCATGGTTTCATGCCCCACTACCCTTCCGAATATATCAATGCTTAGGTACAAAATTGGGACTAAAGCGAAAATGGCATAATAAGCCAAAGCAGCTCCATGCAAGAAAGATCGCTCCGCAATGAACTCCTTAAAAGTGCTTATCACTAGATTTTTACGACTTGTACTCATCTTTCTTTTGAATGTAAAAGTAATTTATTGAACTCAGGACATCCTTACTCGAAAGTACAATATTTGTCCCATCCTGAGTTACGAAGTAGTTCAATACTATGAGCCCAGTGTTTAAAGAGCGTTTGAATTTAACATTGACTTTGATGCTACCAGACTCCAAGGAATATTCATTCGGGCGAAAAAGCAATTGCCCCCCCTCTATTTCAATTTCATTAATAGTACCCAATAGCTCAGCTTGCTCAACACTTGTTGGCTGATAGAACAAATTATGCGGGTGATCATCACGAACAATCTTTCCATTCTGCAAATGCATCAAACGACTTACAAGTCCCATCAATTCTGAACCATCGTGCGAAATAAGAACGATCGAGGTATTTCTAACTTCGTTCAAGCGAATCAAATAATTCATTATTCGAAATCGCAGTGCTTGGTCCAAATGCACAAAGGGTTCATCAAGAAAAATGAACGTAGGCTCACAAGCCAGAGCTCTCGCTAACGCTAAACGCTGCTGTTCTCCTCCCGAAAGTAAATGTGCCTTCTGTAACCTTAACTCATCTAATTCTACCAATGATAGCACCTCATCAATCAAAACCAGCTGTTCCTTTTTAGGAAGATGCAGCACCTTTTCACGTACATTCTCTTCTACAGAGTGATAAAGATCAAGTGCAAAATCCTGATTGACAACTTGGAGATCTTCATATCCAGGAATTAATTTTTCATTTGGGCCGACAAGCAGATTCCCAGCATAGAAAACCTCTCCTGAATTGGCCGTAAGATGAGCAGACATGATTTTAAGAAGTGAGGTCTTCCCCATTCCACTTTTACCAATTATTCCAACGATTTCACCTTCACTTATGGACAATGAAATATCATCAAGAATTTTTTTCTTATCAAATTGCAGTGAAACATGTTGAAGTTCCAGCATTAGAACATCAATTCTTTGGGAAACTCCTGCGCAGCAATGTAGATCCCAGGAATAGGATTGGTTAAAGGTTCATAATCTTTAAGGTAAACCTTCAAGGTAAAGTTCTCGCCTTCCAACCATTCATACGAATCGAAAAGGGATTCAGAACAACCAATAATTGTTTTTTGATCACCTGAGAGTTCGAACAAACGCATTTTGGTAATCTCAAAATTGAAATCTTTGCCATCTGGGAATTGACCTTGAAGCGGGAATGACACACCTTCGTGAATATCAATACCTGTTACAGCTGTCGTAATTTCCAGTTCATCCTCCCATTCATGCAAACGGTTATTTTCTGATTCTTTTCCATCGTGATTTGCTTCGGCATGTTCAACGGAAAAATCATCATTCAACAAATAAAAGTGCACTTTACAGTTCATAATTCTTTATTTGGTGGTAAAAATATCAACTTTCCTGTTGGTGGATGTACAAGTAGACGTATTTTTGCCTTCGAAGAAAGAAAACGATGAATATATTAGCCGTACGCAAAAACAAAAGCCACTCAATCGACAGAAGACATCCTTGGATTTTTTCTGG
>CAJQOB010000325.1 GCA_905479845.1 uncultured Flavobacteriales bacterium | reverse complement strand
CAGGACCGTTTGGTGGTTTGTTTGAAACAACTGTCAATGCGGGTGATTTAGTAAACTTTACGTTGAACTCTACCGATGTTGAAGTCCTTCAGGATGGATCGGCTCAAAGCAATCATTTATCAGCCTCTGGATTCATGTTCGGAACAAACTTTACAAGTACTTCTGGATGTACAACAGGGCCTTGCGCAACTTTGAACTCTACACCGCTCATTACAGGTGTACAAGGCGTATCAGCGGATTTTAGTTGGCAAACAGATTGCGCTCACCTTGTCACTCCGCTCAATGGAACGGAAGACATGGTTCCTTTCCATTTCGTTTTCAAAATTCAAGATGATTATTGTCCTGTGCCGAAAGTGTCTTACGCAACGATTACAATCAATGTTGTAAATCCAGGGATTATTCAAGCTCCTGAAATCAATTGCATTCAATCCGATGCCACAGGAGATGTGACTATTTCTTGGGATCAAGTAGCTGACCCCAATGGGACATTCAATTCATACCAACTATTCACATTAGAAAACGGACTAGTCGGAACTATTCCTGCCATTGGAACTACCTCATTCACCGACCCTGGAGTTGGACAGGAATTTCATTATTATTTGGCTGTGGCATCTGGCTGTGATGGAAACTCTTTGTCCTACAGCGACACGATTTCAAATATTTACCTTGACCTTGTCAATCCAACTAATGGTACAGCAGTTCTACAGTGGAACGATCCGACAGATCCTGCACTAGTCGGCATGAATGATTATTATCACATCTATCGAGAATTCCCTCTAGGAACTTGGACTTTATACGATAGCTTGCCTTACGGGACGAATTTCTACATTGACACGATTGATATTTGTGATGTCTTCCTGAATTACCAAATTGTATTGCCGAACCAGCCGTGTGACTATACGTCTAATATTACTGGAGATCAATTTGAAGACATGATTACTCCTGATATTCCTGTAATTGATTTCGTGACGATCGACACAATGACGAACGGAGTTACGCTTTCATGGAATCAAAATGGGCAAGCTGACACTTATGGTTATGTAATCTATACGTTGAACGGAAGCGGCATCATAGTGGAAATTGACACGGTTTGGGGATTACCAAACACAACGTACACGCACTTCCCGAATACAGATAACGAATCTCTCACCTATTCTGTCGCAGCATTCGACTCTTGTTTCACTGTGGCAGTCCCTCCTACGTATCAAACTTCTGCGAAAGCTCCTATTCACACCACCGTATTTGCAACGCCAACATTGGATATTTGTGCACGTGAGGTCAATTTAAATTGGACGGATTACGTCGGATGGGGAGCTCTAGATAGTTATGAGATTTTCGGAAAATGGACAGGACAACCATGGATAAGTTTCGGAACAACAACAACTGGAACAACGTTCAATCTTCCAATTCAGGATGGACAAGATTATTGTTTTGCTATTAAATCTGTGAGCACAACTGGGCAGGAAAGCTTCTCGAATGTCGCTTGTATTTTCACGTCATCTCCAAGTCAACCAAGCTACAACTACTTACAAGTTGCCACAGTTAATGGCGACGAAGTGATTTTGAGACAACACATTGACAACTCTGTTCCGATTACGGAAATGGCGATCGAACGACAGATAGGTACTGATCCTTTTGAAGAAATAGCACGAATCCCCGTGAATTCAGGGACCTTAACATACACCGATCAAGATGTTGATGTTCATTCGCAATCGTATGTTTATCGTGCTCGAGTAGTTGATAGTTGTTCAAATGAAGGTGGGATTTCGAACGAAGCAGAAACAATTTTGCTGAGTGTTCAATTCGATAGCACAGCGAAAATATCTTATTTGAATTGGAACGCTTATCGCCAATTTAATGGTTCTGTGATTGCGTACAACATCTATCGAGGTATTGATGGTGTCTTCAGTAGCTCCCCGATTGCAAGTGTTGCTAGTCATCAACTTTCATATGAAGATGACATGAACGCCATTATTTCTTCGGGTGAAATCTGTTATTATGTAGAAGCGATTGAAGCGACGAACGTGTTTGGCTTTAATGAAATAAGTCGATCGAACGAAGTATGTATAGTGCTTCCTCCACTTATCTACATTCCAAATGCATTCATGCCAGACGGTATCAACAAGGTTTTCAAACCTGTGCTGTCAGATTTTGATGCGACAGATTACAATTTTGTCATTTTAAATCGATGGGGACAAACGATGTTCCAAACGAATCTATACGACGAAGGATGGAACGGAATTATCCCAGCGACCAATCGTGAAGCAACTGCTGGGTCGTATGTTTACATTGTGAGTGTGAAAGATGCGAATGGTGTGGAGACATTGATTCATGGTCATGTCAACCTTTTGAGGTAGTCCAAATTATCAATCCGTTTTTTGAAATCTATTGAAGTAATCAGTATAAGGCCAATCGAAAAATGTTAACGTTGTGTTTTCGATTATCATTGCCCGTTCCACATGATCGTTCCATTGCATTACTATTGCCATTTCACCATTTTGAGTTTCATACATACGGTTGATCTTTAATGATTTTGTCTTCTCCCCGTTAGTATAGAAATTCACCCTGGTTCTTGATTTTATTCGAATTCCATGTTGATCTTGAACATCTGAAGAGTAAATCGATTCAAAGAGTCCATCATCACTATGATACCATTCATAATCTCCTTTGACCTTATCCAAATCAGCCTTTTGAACTTCTTTGTTACAACCAGCAACAACAATAAGAATTAGAAAAATTACTCGTTTCATATAATTTTATTGTCGATAAAAGACACCTGATCTCTCTATTACGGCAGATCCTCCGCCAGGAGCTGATTGATGATCCAAATCTACCAATGTAATTGAATCTCGATTCACCCTGATTTGATCGAAGCCTGTATTGCGGAATAAGTCTAAACTATCATCTGCAACCCAAATAGAAGTTTCATCAATCAGGTAATTGCCACCTGTCCGTGTGACCTCAAAGAACATACGAGTCGAATCATCATGTAGTCCGGCGTCTAAAAAAACTTGCTCTATTGAAAAGTGTAGAGAATCCATTTCTTGAATATTTATCCCCATTGAACCAACATCTAAACTGTACAGGTAGTGACCATCGTACTCACCTTCCAGACTATTTGCCCAAGCGCACAACTCACATCCCATCGGCTCTGCCAGAATTTCTTCGTGAAGAAACTTTTTACAGGAAAACAAGAATATTGTTGCCAGAGTAATCGCGATTAGGAATTTCATACTTCTTATACGATTAAAACAAAAACATCGTTGGAAAAAGAAAGTAATTAAACCTTACTTTTACCTCGTGAAACGAATCCTTGTTATTCAAACAGCTTTTTTGGGAGATGTCATTTTGGCAACGCCTGTGCTTTCTGAATTAAAGCGCCTGTATCCAAATGCTCGGTTGGACATGTTGGTGAAGAAAGGAAATGAGTCTCTTCTCCTCAATAATCCACACTTACAGGAGTTACACGTTCTGAATAAATCCAATGGAAAATGGAAAGCCATTTTTGGGTTGATCAAGGAGTTTCGAAAGAATGAGTACGACCTAGTTATCAACCTACATCGTTTTGGAAGCTCAGGATTAATTACAGCATTTTCAAAAGGGAAGAAACGTTACGGTTTCCGCAAGAATCCCTTCTCCTTTCTATACACCAAACGATTTGATCATAAAATTGGTGACGGTACACATGAGGTTGAACGAAATTTATCTGTAATTGAAGAGTTTGGAGCAGAGAAAAGAGTGAGACCAGAATTGTATCCATCTGAGATGGATCAAAAAAAAGTGCAAGAATATGTAAAGAAGGATTACTTCTGTATTGCACCTGCCTCTGTTTGGTTCACAAAGCAACTTCCTGCTGAAAAATGGATCGAACTCATTCAGAAACTTGACTCGGAGGCAACCGTATATATCCTTGGTGCACCAAATGACAAGGAATTAGGGGATTCAATCATTGAGAAATCAAATCATTCTGGAGTTGTAAATCTTGCTGGAA